>DATGLH010000176.1:0-29542 GCA_035294225.1 Trebonia sp. | reverse complement strand
GCCGCAGCCGTCGGTCGCGCGGAGCCTGCGGCTGGTTCCCGGCCAGCCGGCCATCTCGGTGACGATCAGGTTCGACGACCATGCCACCGGAACCCCGGCCGGGCTGACGGTCGTCGTCCTGAAGCCCGACCGGTTCCGCGTCGTCGTGGAGATGGGCGACTCGCTCCTGGCGGGGGACGGCCCAGGCGGGTCCTGATCCAGGGCGGTGCGGCGAATAGGTCAATGACGCCCCGATGCTGGTTAACCGGACAGATGCGAGATGTCTGGACACGCACGGTGCCGTACTGGCAACCTAAAGTAGATGCCGGCCGAGGTGATGCAAGGGACGGCACCCGCGCCGCGGCGTGCTCGCCACCTGATTCCGATGGAGCTCCCCCGCCGCGGGGAGGTCATCGCCGCCTGCGCCGTCTTCGTGCTCCTCGTGCACCTGCTGTTCGCCCAGCTCACGTTCGTTCTGGCGGTCGTGTTCCGTTGCGTGAGCAAGGTAACCAGGTGGCGTCTGTCGTGGCTGGCCGTGCCCGCGGCGGCGGGCCTCGCCTGGACGCTGGCGGTAGGGCCGCGCACGGCGGCCGCCGGCTTCGCCGCCGGGCCGGCGCACATCCTCGGCTACCTGAGCGGCGGTGGTCACCCGCTCGCCCGCCTGCTGCACCCGCACGGGGCGTTCGCCGGCCTCGGCGGCTGGCTGCCGGGGCAGTTCCCGCTCGCGCTGATCGCCGCGGCCGCCGAAGCCGCGCTGGCCGGCTGGCTCGACTGGATGCACACCGACGAATGGGCGGTTCCGCCGCCGCGGCCCGGTGCGCTCGCGGCGGCCCGCGGCGCGGCGGCCGCCCGCGCCATCCGCGCGGGAGCCATGGTCACCAGGGAGGGGTTCGTCCTGGGCGTCGCGCCGTCCAGCGGCGCCCGGGTAACGCTCAGCTGGCCCGAGATGGCGGGCGGAGCCCTGGTCACCGGCGCGGTGGCACAGGAGATCACGGTGACCAGCCTCCAGGTGGTGCACGCCGCGTTGCGCCGCCGTAAGCCCGTGATCACGGTGGACCTGGGCAGTGACCCGGCGGTCGCCGGAGCGCTCACCGCGGCCTGCGCGGCGACCGGGACGCCGCTCCAGGCGTTCGGGACTGGCGACGGCCACTACGAGCCGTTCCGCCACGCCGGCCCGGAACGACGGCTGGCCATGGCCCTCGCCATGCTCGGCGATTCCGCGCACGGCGCACAGCCCTACCTGCGCGCAGTGTTCGAGCTGATCGACGAGGTGCCCGCCGACTGGCGGATCCCGGTCCTGGACGACGTGCGGCACCTGCTCAGCCCGATGGCCCTGCACGCCCGGCTCGGGCTGGTGTCAGCGGCGAGCCCGCGCCGGGACCGGCTGGCGCGAATGGTCCGCGCAGCCGCGGAGGCCGCCCGGGCGGATCCCGCAGGCGTGCTGGCGGCCGCACGCGAGCTCGATGGAATCCGCGGGTCGGCGGCTGGCCGCTGGCTGTCCCCGGCTCCCGGCGGTATCGACCTCGCCCGTGTGATCAGGCAGCGCTCGGCCGTGCTGTTCAGCCTGGAAGCGCGGCGCGTCGCGGGCCTGGTGCACGCCGACCTCCTGGCGCTCGGCGAGGAGCTGCGCCGGATCGGCGTCGACGGCGACGGCCTGATCTGGCTGCACGGATGGGACAAGGCGGCCGGAACGCTCGCCGGGCTGGTGACCGGCGGGGCATCCGCCGGTCTGCCGGTGCTCGTCACCACGACGTCGCCGGCCGCCGCGGCGGACCTCGCGGCCCTGATGAACACCGTCCTGGTCCACCGGGTCGCCGACCCGGCCGCGGCCGATCACCTCGCCGCGCGGACCGGCATGGTACCCGCGCCGGCCGCCCTGCCGGGGAGGATGGAGTTCGTCCCCCGTCCCGCGGTGCCGGCGCGGGCGCTGCTGTCGCTGCGCCCTGGGCAGTTCGTGCTCGTGGTGAACGCGCCGGGGCACCGGCTAACCGAGCTGGGGCAGGCCGTACGCGCACGGCTGCCGCGGGGAGCCCGGCCGTGACGCCGCCCCCGGGAGCGTCCCCGCCGCCGTCGGACCGGATTTACCTGGGCTGGCAGTACGCGGCCCTGTACCTGGACCCGGGCCCGCCGCCGCGGCGGCCGGCGCCGCCGGAACGAGAGGAGCTCTCCGCCGCCTGGCTCGCGGCGCAGCGGCGCGAAGAGAACCTGATCAGCAGGCCGCTGCGGATGGCCTGCGCCGCGGCGGCCGCGGTCGCGGCCGGGTGCGCGGTCTGCGTCGCCGGCGGCTGGCTGCCCGCGATCGTCGCCGCTCCGGTCATCGCCGCGTGCGTGGCCGCCGGCGGGCTGAGCGGCTACGCGGTCTGGCAGGGACAGCGGGCCCTGCGAGCCCGGATCGCCGCCGAGCGGCTTCGGGTCGAGCGGCTCCGCGCGGACCAGGAGAGCCGCCTCTTCGAGCGGCAGGCCGAACATGCCCGGCAGGTCAGGGACTGGCAGGAGCGGCGGTTCGCTTACGAGAGCCAGAAACGCTGGTATGCCGTGTCGCTCCCGCCCGGCATCGACCGGGTGGACGTGGTCGGCGGGACATTGTCCGGGTGGTCGGCACTGCTGACGATGACCGCCGCCCACAGGCTCGCCGCAGGCGGGGAGGTCACCGTGGTCGATCTGTCCGGCGGGGCGGTGGCGGCCGACCTGATCGCGGTCGCCCGGGACGGCGGCGTCCGGCCCGCCGTCTGGGTGCTGCCGGAAGACCTTCCCCGGCTGGACTTCGGGTCTTCCCTCGGCATAGGCGAACTCGCCGACGTCCTCGCGCTGTCGGTCAGCGTGGCCGAGGAACGGGACTCCGCGGCCGGCCTGGCGGCCGACAGCGCGATCCTGGAGCGGATCATGAGCGTGCTCGCCGCCGGCGGCGACGGCGTCCGGTTCGCCAGCGTGGCCGCCGCGCTGCGCGCGCTGGCGCAGGTCGGTGATCCGCGGGACGACGTGGCCGCGGGCCTGCTCACCGAGGACGAGCTCAGCCGGGTGAGCACGCTGTTCGGCCGGGGCGCGGCCGACCGGGTGGTCCTCGAGCGGGCGCTGGGCATCGAGTCCCTGCTTCGCAAGCTGGCCGCCACCGGCAGCGAACCGGTTTCCGTCCCGCGCAGCCGGCTGCGCGTCGTCGCGCTGGACAAGCGGGTTGGCACGGCGTCGGCCAAGATACTCGGCAGCTTCGCCGTCACCGCCCTGACCCACCTGCTCAGCCGGGCGCCGGCCGGCCGGCCTTGGCAGCATGCGTTCTTCCTGCTCGGCGCGGAACGGCTGCGTGACGACGTGCTCGACCGGCTCGCTGACGCCGCCGAGAACTCGCGGTCCGGGCTCGTGCTCGCCTACCGGTCGATCCCGCCCCGGGTGCGCCAGCGGATAGGAAGGGGAAACGCCGCCGTCGCGTTCATGCGGCTCGGCAACGCCGAAGACGCGAAGGCGGCGAGCGAGCAGATCGGAACCGAACACCGCTTCGTGCTCTCCCAGCTCACCGAGACCATCGGGACCTCCGTGACGGACACGGCCGGGGTTTCCTACACCAGCACGGTGAGCGGCTCGTCATCGGTGGCCGCCTCGGCTTCGGACAGCGAGACGACCTCGCGTGGCAGCGGGCGCTCCCGTCCGGCGGGGAGCAGCCTGCTGCCGCTCGCCGGCGGCACGTCCCGCTCCGCGCAGGAGGGCACGTCACGCGGGACGAGCGAGTCCGAGTCGTTTACCGCGGGGATCGCCGCGAGCACGGCGTGGGGCGCGTCGACCACGCTGGCGGCCGGCGACAGCCAGTCGCTGGCCCAGTCCGCGCAGCGTTCGCGGGAGTTCCTCGTCGAAGCCTCCGAACTGCAGCGGCTGCCGCCCACCGCGATGATCATCAGCTACGCCACGGCGGCGGGCCGGCAGGTCTTCCTCGCCGACGCCAACCCGGCGATCGGCGGCCTTGAGGCCGCCACGATGACCCCGCTCGCGCAGGCCGCCGCGCTCCGCGCCACGGCCGCGGCCGGGCAGCCGCCGCAGGGCCCCCGCCCGGGGACGCCGCAACCGAACGTCGGACCGCCGCCCGCCCGCTTGGACTGGCGCAGACGCTGATGGCCGGCCGGAGCGGCTTCGGCGTTCTCACGTCCGGGCTGCCGGAAACGTCCGGGCTGCCGGAAAGCGCCAGAGCGCACCCGGCGCCCGGCGGCATTCTCGTCGCGGACGTCAAGCGGCCGCTGACCGGATAGCATCGGCCGCAATGGACGACAACAACCACCGTGTCAGGCTGCCGATGCGGGCGAGGCTCGCCGCCACGGTCGGCGGCGCTGCCGCCACGGTCTCGCGCCTCGCCGGGCGGGACGGCTCGGTCATCGGCGGCATCATCGGCCTGCGGCTCCAGCCGGACCTCCTGTCGCTGCTCGCGCAGGGCCGCCGGATCGTCCTGGTCACCGGGACGAACGGCAAGACGACGACCACGCGGCTGATCAGCGCGGCGCTGAACGCGCTCGGGCAGGAGATCGCGTCCAACGTGTACGGCGCCAACATGGAGGCCGGGCTCACGGCGGCGCTGAGCCGCGCGCCGGACGCGCCGATCGCGGTCCTCGAAACGGACGAGAAGTACATTCCGGCGATGGTCAAGGCGACCAGGCCCAAGGTGGTCGTGCTGCTGAACCTGAGCCGGGACCAGATGGACCGCGCGGCAGAGATCTGGCTGCTCGCCCGCCGCTGGCGGGAAGCGCTCGCCGACGCGCCCGGATGCCGGGTGGTGGCCAACGCCGACGACCCGCTGGTCGCCTGGGCGGCGGCCGCCGCGCGCCAGGTCACCTGGGTCGCCGCGGGGCAGCGCTGGCGCGACGACTCGTGGTGCTGCCCGCACTGCGGCGCTCACCTGGAGCGGGAGGGGGACGACTGGTCCTGCCGCGAATGCGCCAACCGGCGTCCGCCGGTCAGCTGGGTGCTCACCGGCGACCATGTGATCGATCCGTCCGGGCGTGCCCGCCCGCTCGAGCTGGCGCTGCCCGGCCGGGCCAACCGGTCCAACGCGGTCGTGGCGCTAGCGGTGGCGGACGCGTTCGGCGTGACCATCACGCAGGCGCTGTGCGAGCTGCGCGCCGTCACCTCGGTGGCGGGGCGGTACACGCAGGTGCGCCGCCGGGGCTGTGAGATCCGGCTGCTGCTCGCCAAGAACCCGGCAGGCTGGCTGGAGGCTCTCGACGTGCTGGCACCCCCGCCCGTGCCGGTGCTGCTCTCGGTGAACGCGCAGGGCCCCGACGGCCGTGACACCTCGTGGCTGTGGGATGTCGACTACCGGCGGCTGCGCGGCCGCGCGGTCCTCGTCGGCGGTGAGCGCAAGCTGGACCTGGCCGTCCGGCTGGAAGCCGACGAGGTGCCGTTCCGGCTGGTGAACGATATCGACGAGGCGATCGACGCGGCCGGCGCGCCCCGCCTGGAGGTGCTTGCGAACTACACGGCGTTCCAGCAGTACCGTGCCGTCCTGGGGAGGACCGATTGAGGCCGCTGCGGTTGGTGTGGATCTACCCGGACCTGCTCAGCACCTACGGGGATCGCGGCAACGTGCTCGTGCTCGAACGGCGCGCCCGGCTGCGCGGGCTGCCCGTCGGGGTGACCGAGGTGAACTCCGACCAGCCGGTGCCGCGCGACGGCGACATCTACCTGATGGGCGGCGGCGAGGACCTGCCGCAGACGCTGGCCACGCGCCGGCTGCGGGCAGACGGCGGCCTGCACGAGGCGGCCGAGCGCGGCGCGGTGATCTTCGCGGTCTGCGCGGGCTACCAGATGCTGGGCGCCACGTTCGGGGGGGCGGACGACGCTCCGGTTCCCGGGCTCGGCCTGCTGGATATCCACAGCGGCCGCGGCGAGCGCCGCGCGGTCGGCGAGATCGTGGCCGACGCGGATCCGGCGCTGAACGTGCCCAGGCTCACCGGGTTCGAGAACCACCAGGGCGTCACCAGGCTCGGCCCGCGTGCCCGGCCGCTCGCCCGCACCACGCTGGGCGTCGGCAACGGGGACGGCACCGAGGGCGCCTACTCGGGCCGGGTACTCGGCACCTACCTGCACGGCCCGGCGCTGGTGCGCAACCCCGGGCTGGCCGACCTGCTGCTCTCCTGGGCAGCCGGGCCGCTTCCCCCGCTTCCCCCGCAGGCGGAGGAGCTAGCCCAGCGCCTGCGCGGGGAACGTCTGGCGGCAGCAACCCAGCAGTGACGGCCGCAAGGCCCCGGCAGTCACAATGCCATCAGCGGCAATCGCCCTTCGGGCTGCCCGGCGGCGGCCGGCCGCGCGTCTCGCCGCGGGGCAGCGCGCGTCTCCCCGCCGGGCAGCGCGCGTATTGGGGCTGTGGCCCACCGCCCCGCTCTATATGGGTATGTGGCCCACAGCCCCATAGGTATGTGGCCCGCGGCCCTCAGAACCCGCGTCGGCGGGCGGGGAGGGACCAGCCGGCGGGCGGGGAGGGCAGCCGGCGGGGCGAGACGGCGGGGAGGACGGCGGGCGGGACAAACCGCGTGGCCCGGGCCGGGAGCGGCTGGCTGGCCCGATGCCGGGGGAGGCTGGCCAGCGCGGTCAGTAGACGAGCGCCTGGGTGTCGTCGGCCATGATCTCGGCGACGAACGTGGCGGCGCCGGCGATCCGGACGCCGTCGATGACATCCGAGGCCGCGATCTCCCGCCGGGCGGCGCACTGGCTGCACACGGTGACCGTGCCGAGCGCGAGCACGGAGGCCAGCAGGTCCTCAAGCGGTGCCGCGTGCGGCAGCGAGAAGTCAGCCGCCCGGCCCGGCAGGGCGAACCAGGCGGCCTCGCCGGTCAGCCAGAGCGAGACGCCGACGCCACTGGCCACGGCCGCCGCCGCCACCGTGAATGCCTGGTTGCAGCGCTCGGGCTCGTCCTTGCCGGCGGTGACCTTGATCACGAGATTCCGTGCCACCCCAGAACTCTAGCCGCTTCCCCCGCGAGCCAGTACGGCGTGCCGCGCGGCAGGCGGCGGGCGGCGCGGACTAGGCTCGCGTGCTGTGCACGGGATGCTGAGCGCGGTGATCATGATCGCTGCCTACGCTGCGGTCGCCGTCGCGGCCGCCTACACGGCGGTCAAGGTGATCAGGGGAGGGCCACATGACGGGTAACGGGCTGCCGGAGGAGCACCCGGCGATCGCGCCGCTGAACTTCTTGCTCGGCCGGTGGGAGGGGGCCGGCGTGGGCGGCTACCCCACGATCGAGAGCTTCCGGTTCGGCCAGGAGATCGTCTTCAGCCACATCGGGAAGCCGTACCTGATCTACAGCAGCCGCACCTGGCGGCTTGACGACGAGGGCAACAGGGTCGAGCCGCTCGCTTCGGAATCCGGATTCTGGCGTATGCAGCCGGACAACAAGGTGGAGGTGATGCTCGCGCACCCCACCGGCATCGTGGAGATCTACAAAGGCGAGGTCAACGGGACCAGGATCGAGATGGCCACCGCCGGCGGCACCCGCACCGAGACGGCGAAGGAGGTCACCGGGGGCCATCGCCTGTACGGGAAGATCGGTGACGACCTCGGCTGGGCATACGACATGGCCGCCGTGGGGCAGCCGCTCCAGCCCCACGTGTCGGCGCAGCTCAAGTGGGTCTGGACAGAGTAGGCGGCGGAGTACGCGCGGAAGGCAAACCCCCGGGCGGCTCACGCTTGCGCGGGACCGGCTGGACAAGGCCGGTCAGCCCGGGGGTCCGGTGTATGCCTTGGATTAGCCCGCCGCCACCCCGTAGGGGCCGGGAACCTGTGACAGATCCCCCCGGCGGGAGCGGCGGCTAGCTGACAGCCACCTCGCAAGTCCGGCAACTATGCATACTTCGGACCACCTCCTTTCCGCGTACCTCGCACGCTACGCGCTGTCCCAGGACGGTGCAAGTTGATTTCGGCCCGGCTCCCCGGAACTAGACTCAGACACATGGAGCAGGACCTGCCGCGCACCTGGGACGAGGAGCTGCGATCCCGTGGCTACCGGGTGACGCCGCAGCGTCAGCTGGTCCTGGAGGCGATAGCCAAACTCGACCACGCGACCCCCGAGGAGATCGCGGCGAGCGTCCAGAAAACCGCCAGGGGCGTCAACATCTCGACGATCTACCGGACGCTCGACCTCCTCGACAACCTCGGCCTGGTCACGCACACGCACCTGCACCACGGCGCCCCGACCTACCATCTGGCCAGCGACGCCGACCACGTGCACCTGGTCTGCCAGGACTGCGGGAAGGTCGCCGAGGTCAGCCCGGACGCCATCAGGCCGCTGATCACGGCGCTGGACGAGGGGCAGGGGTTCGAAACCGACGTGGCGCACCTGACCGTGTTCGGGCGCTGCAAAGATTGCAGGGGAAAGAAACGGAGCGATGCTTAACATCGAAGGCGCCGTAGCGGCGCAGTGGCCGGACGAGGGCGTCGCCGCGCACTACGGCGACCCGGCCGCTGAGCAGCGCGCCATGACCGAGGGGCAGGTTCTGGTCGACCGGTCCAACCGCGGCGTGGTGCGGATAGCCGGCCCGGACCGGCTGGCCTGGCTGCACAGCCTGACCAGCCAGCACCTGGAGCGGCTCGCCCCGGGAAGCACCGCCGACGCGCTCATCCTGAGCCCGCAGGGCCACCTGGAGCACTACCTGACGCTGACCGACGACGGGACCGCGGTCTGGGCGCACGTCGAGCCGGGCACCGCGCCGGCCCTGGTGGCCTACCTCGACTCGATGCGGTTCATGATGCGGGTCGACGTCGAGGACTTGTCCGGGGAATTCGCGGTGCAGACGCTGGCGGGTCCCCTCCCGGCCGAGGGAGGGACGCTGCCCCGAACGGACGAGCCATCTGCCGCCCCGGCCATCCCGGCTGACGCAGCGGGGCTGACCGAGGCAGTCACCATGAGCCCGTTCGGGATAGACCTGATCGTCAAGCGCGGCGCGGTGGGAAGGCTGGCAGCCACGGTCGCCGGGATGTGGGCGTTCGAGGCGGCGCGGATCGCCGCGCGGGTGGCGCGGCCGGGGCTGGACACCGACCACAAGACGCTGCCGCACGAGGTGGGGATGATCGGGACGGCCGTGCACCTGAACAAGGGGTGCTACCGCGGCCAGGAGACCGTCGCCCGGATCCACAACCTCGGCCACCCGCCGCGCCGGCTGGTCTTCCTGCACCTGGACGGCAGCGCGGACCGGCTGCCCGCGCACGGCTCGCCGATCACCCTGGCGGACGGCACGCAGGTCGGGTTCACCGGGTCGGCCGCCCGCCATTTCGAGCTGGGGCCCATCGGGCTGGGGCTGATCAAGCGCACCGTCCCGGTAGACGCTACGCTGCTGGCCGACGGGATCGCCGCCGCCCAGGAGGTGGTCGTCCCGCCGGACGCGGGGGCCAACGTGCGCGTCACGCTGCGGCGGGACAGCGTGCCGCCGCCCCCGGCGGGCCGCAAGCTGCTTTAGAGCGACAAAGCGAATCGGGAGGGTTTTGTGCTGCGCCGGGCGCTGCTGGCCGCTGCCGCCAGCGAGCAGATCCGCGGGGTCGTGACGGCCGCGTCAGCCGCCCGCGCGGTGGTCGACAGGTACGTGGCCGGGGAGAGCATCGGCGACGCGGTGCGGGCCGCCAGGTCGCTGCGCGAGGCGGGCCTGCTGGTCACGCTTGACTACCTGGGCGAGGACACCACCGACGGGGAGCGGGCCGCCGTCACCGCCAGCCAGTACGTGCAGGTGCTCGGCAAGCTCGCGGCGGAAGGGCTGACCGAGGGCGGCGCGGTCGAGGTGTCGGTGAAGCCGACCGCGGTCGGGCTGCTGCTCGGCTCCGCCGAGAACGGCGGCGCGGTCGGCGACCTCGGGATGAAGATCGCCGCCGAGCACATCGAGCGGATCGCGCTCGCGGCCGCGGACGCCGGCACGACCGTGACGCTGGACGCGGAGGACCACCGGACGACCGGCGCGGGCCTGCGGATCGCGGCCGCGCTCCGAACGCGGCTGCCCTCCGTCGGCAGCGTCGTGCAGGCGGCGCTGCGCCGTACCGAGACCGATGTGCGGGAGCTGGCGGCGCCGGGGGTGCGCGTGCGGCTGTGCAAGGGCGCCTACGCCGAGCCGGTGTCGGAAGCCTTCACCACCCGGCACGACGTCGACAGGTCGTTCGCGCGGTGCCTGCGGATCCTGATGGCGGGTCCCGGTTATCCCATGATCGCCACCCACGACCCGCGGCTGATCGCGATCACCCGCTCGCTCGGCCTGCGCCGCGCCCCGGACAGCTTCGAGTACCAGATGCTCTACGGAGTGCGCCCGCAGGAGCAGCGTCGTCTCGCCGCCACCGGCGCGCGGGTGCGGGTGTACGTGCCGTACGGCAGCGACTGGTACGGCTACCTGGTACGGCGGCTGGCCGAGCGCCCGGCGAACCTGGGGTTCTTCCTGCGCTCGCTATGGTCCACCGCATGATTGGGGCTTCCTCGTGATCGCGATACTCGGTGCCGGCAAGATGGGCGAGGCGCTGCTTTCTGGGCTGCTGCGGGCCGGGCGCGCCCCGTCCGACGTGGCCGCCGTGGTGCGCCGCGAGGCACGGGCGGAAGAGCTGCGCGCCGGCTACGGGATACCGGTTGTCAGCGCGGAAGAGGCCGCGAAGAACGCCAGCACGCTGGTGATCACGGTCAAGCCGCAGGACATGGCCCGGATGCTCGGCGAGATCGCCGGGTTCGTCGATCCGTCCCAGCTGGTGATCTCGGTCGCCGCCGGGATCACGACGTCGTTCATCGAGCGGTCACTGGCGGCCGAGGTACCGGTGGTGCGCGTGATGTCCAACACGCCCGTGCTCGTGGACGAGGCGATGTCGGTTATCTCGGCGGGCACGTTCGCCGGCGAGCCGCACCTGCGGCTCGCCGAAGAGCTGCTCCGCCCGGTCGGCAAGGTGCTGCGCATCCCGGAGTCGCAGCAGGACGCGGCGACGGCGCTGTCCGGCAGCGGGCCGGCCTACGTGTACTACCTGGTCGAGGCGATGGTGGACGCGGGCATCCTGCTCGGCATGCCACGGCGGACCGCGCTTGAGATGGTGACCCAGGCGGTATACGGTGCGGCGACGATGCTCCGGGAGTCCGGTGAGCACCCGGTGATCTTGCGGGAGGCCGTGACGTCGCCTGGCGGTACGACGATCTCCGCGATCAGGGAGCTGGAAAGGCACGGGGTGCGCGCCGCGTTCCTCGCGGCGATCGAGGCGGCCCGCGACCGCGGCCGGGAGCTCGGCGGTGCCTAACGGCCCGGTGATCCGCCGCGTGTTTCCCGCGATCATGGGGACCTAGCCTTTGGAGGTGCGGCGGATGAGCGGTCTGGCGGCGGTGGCGTGGGACGAGGCGCTGGCCCAGTACGACTTCGGGCCGGGGCACCCGCTCGCGCCCGTCCGGGTGGCGCTGACGATCGAACTCGCCCGCCAGCTGGGCGTGCTGTCCGGGCCCTCGGTGAGCGTGGTCTCCCCGCCTCCGGCGACGGACGCCGAACTGGAGACCGCGCACGACGACGATTACGTCGCCGCGGTGCGGCGGGCGGGGCGGTCGCTCGCGCCCGACCTCAGGTTCGGGCTCGGCACCGACGACAATCCGGTTTTCGAGGGCATGCACGAGGCGTCCGCCCTGGTGGCCGGGGCGACCCTGGCGGCGGCCCGCGCCGTCTGGTCAGGGTCGGCGGTACACGCCGTGAGCATCGCGGGCGGCCTGCACCACGCCATGCGGCGCGCCGCGAGCGGCTTCTGCGTGTACAACGACCTGGTAGTGGCGATCAAGTGGCTGCTGGCCGCCGGGGCGGAGCGGGTCGCTTACGTCGACACGGACGTGCATCACGGGGACGGCGTGCAGGCCGCCTTCTACGACGACCCGCGGGTGCTCACGATCAGCCTGCACGAGCACCCCGCCACGCTGTTCCCCGGCACCGGCCTGCCTGGTGACAGCGGGACGGGCGCGGGCGCCGGGTACGCGGTCAACGTGGCCCTGCCGGCGGGCACCGGCGACGCCGGGTGGCTGCGCGCCTTCGACGCGGTGGTGCCCCCGCTGCTGCGCGCGTTCAAGCCGGCGATCCTGGTCAGCCAGCACGGCTGCGACAGCCACCGGCTGGACCCCCTGGCGCACCTGGAGCTCACCGTGGATGCCCAGCGGCTCGCCCAGATCATGCTGCACGACCTGGCGCACGAACTGTGCGACGGCCGGTGGCTGCTCACCGGGGGAGGCGGCTACGCGCTGGTCCAGGTGGTGCCGAGGACATGGACGCACCTGCTGGCGATCGCGGCGGGCACGCCGGTCGACCCGCTCGCGGAGACCCCGGTCAGGTGGCGGGAACTCGCCCGCTCCCTGACGGGTGAAACAGCCCCGGTGACGATGACCGACGGCGCGCCGCCGCGCTATGTCCCATTTAGTTCCGGGCTGGATCCGGACGATCCGGTCGACCGCTCCATCATGCGAACCCGCACCGCGGTGTTTGCCTCGCACGGGCTGCTCGCGAACCCGTGACGTGCGCCTTTATGTTTTTTCGCGGAATCAGCAGGCGGGCTGAAGGGGCAGCCGACTGCGTGAGCCCGAAGGGTAACAACAATGAGGTTATTCGGAGGGCTTGCTCTTTTCTGTACGAGACTTACCCTGGGATACGTACGTGACTGGTGCGCTGAATCCGGTCAGGCGTGCTCGGCTTCGCGCGGAAGAGGGCAATGATGGCAACCGAAACTCCCCTAAGCGACGTGAGATTCCTTACCGTCGCCGAAGTAGCCACGATCATGCGGGTATCAAAGATGACCGTCTACCGGCTGGTGCACTCTGGTGAACTGGAAGCTATACGGGTCGGCCGCTCTTTCCGGGTGCCTGAGCAGGCAGTGAACCAGTACCTGCGGGCGGCCTTTGTGGGAACTGTCTGAGCACTACCGCTGGCTGCTGAGCGGGAGACCGGAACCGCCACAGCACGGGACAGGCGTTCGGGCGGCCTCCTGGTCCGACTGCGGGGCCTGGCGGGCCGCCGTTTAGCGGCCCGCCAGGCCCGGACCGTAACAACCCTGTGCGGTAGCAGGTAGTCTTGAAGACTGCGTGAGCGGTCGGCACTCACGCAGTCCCTAACTTCGGGCGCCTGCCCAGCCCCCGTCCCGGGTGAGCGTGATGGCGTGCCCGTCTGCCGTTGTTCCGAGGAGGATGGTGCCTGATGGGCTCAGTCATCAAGAAGCGCCGCAAGCGGATGGCGAAGAAGAAGCACCGTAAGCTGCTGAAGAAGACGCGGATCCAGCGCAGGAACAAGAAGTAAGGGCCGCGGCCCGCGCGCTGCGGGCCAGCGTGGCCGCCTGCCTGCTCGCAGGGCGCGCCATCCGGGCCGGCGGTACACCGCGCCGCGCGGGCAGCGGGCATCCGGCCCTGTTCGTATCCCTTGTCCGGGACGGTTCGGCGAGTCGCCTCGCGGCGCGGCTGGGCACGGTTCGCGCCTTCGGGCGGGACCGTCTGCCCGTGCCGCGCGCGGACCGGCGGACGCCGGCGCTGTGGTCGCCGTCACTCGTGCCGCCAACCGCACGACCGTGTCGGGGAAGTTGACCGACAATGAAACGAGGGGCAAGGCCTACACCAAGAGCGGAGCGCAGATGAGGGGCAGAAGGCGACGCGACGATGGGTGGGACGAAGATCGTCGGGACAGTCAGGACGGCTGGGGTGAGAGCCAGGCGGACGGCGGTCCCGGTGATTGGGCTGACCGAGGCCGTGGGGACAGGCCACAGGCCCGCTATCCCGGCGGCGCCTACGGGGACGGTGCCTACGGGGACGGTGCCTACGGCGTGCAGGCCCCTGGTGCCGGGCGGGGGTTCCGCGGCGGCTCCGACTATCCGGGCCAGGACTATCCCGCCGCGGGCGACGGCTACGACGCCTCCGGGTACGACGCCCCGGGGTACGGCGGCCCGGGGTACAACGGCTCGGGGCACAACGGCTCGGGGCACGTAGCGCCGGGATACAACGGGCCGGGATACAACGGGCCGGCGTATAACGGGCCGGCGTATGACGGGCCCGGGTACGGAGGACGTGCCGACGGCGCGCCCGGATACGGGGCGGGTTACGGCGGTGCCCCCGCCAGGGAATCCAGGCGCGCGGACTGGGGGCAGGTCACCGGGTATCAGGGTTCCGGTTACGGGCAGGGCGGCTACGACGGCGCCGGCTACGGCGCGGCCGACGCCAGGGCACCTCGTCCCTCCTTCCAGCCGAGTCCCTCCTTCCAGCCGATCGCCGGGGGCGGCGCCGCCGGGCGTTCGGATGGGGAATACCCCGGCTATCCGGCGGTCCCGCAGCCCGGGCGTTCGGCGGCCGCCGAGGGACCCGAGCCCGCGGCCGGGGAATTCGCCGCGGCGGACGCGCCGGCGGCGGCGAACGCGGGCACGCCGGGTACCCCGCGCCCCTATGGGCGGCTATCCATATTCACGCTGCTTGACGATAAGGCGGACGAATTCGACCGGCTGGCGGAGCGCGCTGCCGAAGGCGTTCGCGCGGCAGAGCCGGACACGCTCGTCTATGTGATCCACGTGGTGCCCAAGGCGCCAATGCAGCGCATTATCTATGAGGTTTACCGTGACCGGGCGGCCTTTGAGGCCCATGAGCGGCAGCCGCATATCCAGCAATTCGCCGCTGATCGCAGGTCGTGCGTGCTGGCGACCAACGTTATCGACTTGCGGCTGAAATATGCGAAGGTCGCGGCGCTGGGTTCGGCTCAGCCGCCTCAGGCGCCGGCGCAATCGTCCCGGGAAGCCCGGGCAACGCGGACGCCGCGCGCCCTGGAGCCGGCGAACGGCCAGAACCACGCCTACCCGGCCGCGGACGGCGACCGATACGCTAACGGCGCTAACGGCTACGCCAGCGGCAGGGGCTATCCCGCCCCCGCCGGCCAGCACCAGGGCAACGGGCGCCACCCCGAGCTGGGCAGCGGCAGGCAGCAGGCGGGCCAGTACGCGGAGAGCGGCGCCGGCTACCCCGGTGCCGCGGAATACCCCGGCTACGCTGGCTACTCCGAGGGCAGGCAGTTCTCCGACCCGGGCTACGACGGCTACCCCGGCCAGGACGACCGCTCGCCGCGGCCGCAGTCCCCGGACTGGAGCCCGTCCTACTACGGAGAACGCTGAATGCCCGCGCCGCGGATCACGCTCCTCAGCCGGCCGGGCTGCCATCTGTGTGACGACGCGCGCGAGGTTATCCGCCGGGTGGCCGGTGATCTCGGCGTTGCCTGGGAGGAACGCGATATCAGTCAGTCAGAAGATGACTTGCGTGAGTATTGGGATAAGATTCCCGTCACGTTCGTAGACGGCATTCAGCACGACTTCTGGCGGGTCTCGGAAGACCGCCTTCGCGTGGCCTTGGCCCGCGGCTCCGCGCGGCGCCCCTAACGCTCGCCCGTCCCGGCGCGAACGCGCGGCTCCGCCGCCCCGCCCGCGCCTGGCATGCGGGCCGTCCAATGTCGGCCGGGTTCTTCGCGGCGGGTTCTTCGCGGGCGGTTTTCCCGGCAAACGAGGCTCCTCGGCCGAATTGAGAGCAGGTCATTATGCCGGGAAATCGGCTGCCCTGGGTATCGTTAACGTCGCACGCAGTTATGAGCGTTCATCCCGCCCGCTATTCCGGCCGGCTCCTGCGGTGCATACCGGGGAAGCGATGGCAGGAGGGTTACGGCGGCCGGGCCCGTGCCCGCGGCCTGCCGCCGCCGGCCGTGGCCGGCCGCGGCCGGGCGCGCTGGCCGCGGCCGGGCGGGCCGACTTTGTGCATTCGTTCACAAACGACGTATCGTAGGGGAGGCCGCGATCGGCCGAAGTGACCTATCGTGGTCGGCGTAACCTTATACGCCCATCAACGCGGGCCGCGCCCCGTGTGTGCCCCGCCACAGCGCCGATCCTCCCGGGAGCGCCGCATGTCCAGTGCCGCCGAGTTCCCCGGCCCCGCCGGGGGAACGCGCAACGTCGGCGATTCCAGCGAGAGCGTCCGGCAGGCAGAAAGCCTGCACGGGGGCGGCGGCCGTCTCGACGCGGGGGCGCAGCCGGTGAGCCAGCCCGCCGAGCGCCCGTACCCCGGCGGCATCCCCGAGGCCACCGTGGCAAGGCTCCCCGTCTACCTCCGCGCGCTCTACGCGCTGGCCGAACGGGGCGTGGGAACCGTCGCCAGCGAGGAACTGGCGGCGGCGGCCGGCGTCAACTCGGCCAAGCTCCGCAAGGACCTGTCGTACCTGGGGTCATACGGGATCCGCGGTGTCGGATACGAGGTCGAGTACCTCGTCTACCAGGTCTCCCGGGCCCTGGGGCTGACACAGAACTGGCCGGTGGTGATCGTCGGCGCCGGCAACCTCGGCCGGGCGCTTGCCAACTACGGCGGTTTCGTCTCGCGGGGCTTCCGGATATCGGCCGTGCTGGACAGCGACCGGTCCCTGGTAGGCCGCAAGCTCGGTTCCGTGATCGTCCGCCACGCCAGTGAACTGGAGGCGGTGGTGGCCAGCAACAAGATCGCGATCGGCGTGATCGCGGTGCCGGCCGGCGTGGCCCAGGCCATGTGCGACCGGCTTGTCGCCGCGGGGGTCACCAGCATCTTGAACTTCGCCCCCGTGGTGCTGAACGTGCCCGCGGGGGTGGATGTGCGTAAGGTCGACCTATCGATTGAGCTGCAGATACTCGCCTTCCACGCCCAGCGCCGGTCAGCCGAGCGGTTCGGGCAGGTCGCGGATCCGGCAGCGGTGGAAGCGTAGGCGGTGCAACGGTGAGCGTCCTCGTCGTCGGGCTGAACCACAAGAGCGCGTCGGTGGCGACCCTCGAGCGCGCCGCGGTCAGCGGAGACACGCTCGGCAAGCTGCTGCGCGACGTCGCGCACCTGCCGGACATCGCGGAGGCCTTCGTGATCTCTACCTGCAACCGGGTCGAGGTCTACGCCGAGGTGGGGCGGTTCCACGGCGGTGTCAACGGGATATGCGAGCTGCTGGCCCGGTACTCGGGCATCCCGGCGGGCGAGCTGACCAGCAGCCTGTACGTGCACTACGAGGACCGCGCGGTGCAGCACCTGCTGGCCGTGGCGAGCGGGCTGGACTCGATGGTCGTGGGCGAGGACCAGATACTCGGCCAGGTCCGGTCGGCGCTGAAGCTGGCAGGAGAGCACGGGACGCTCGGCCGCTCCCTCCGTGACCTCGGCCGCCTCGCGCTGCGCACCGGGAAGCGGGCCCGTGCCGAAACGGGGATCGACCGGCTCGGGATCAGCCTGGTCAGCGTCGGCATGGAACTCGCCGCGTCGAAGCTCGGGGCCCCGGCCATCCCGAACGACCGCGGCCTGCTCGCCGGCCGTCATGTGCTCGTCGTCGGCGCCGGCGCGATGAGCGGGCTGACCGTGGCCACCGCCGCGCGGTCAGGCGCGGACCGCATCGTCGTGGCCAACCGGACGCGGTCGCGGGCCGAGCGGCTGGCGTCCCGCGTCGGCGGCGAGGTCACCGACCTGGCCGGCCTGCCCGCCGCGATCGCCGCGGCCGACCTGGTCGTCTCCTGCACCGGGGCGGGCGGGCTCGTCGTCACCGAAGCCGTGGTCCGCGCCGCGCTGGCAGACCGCGAGACGGGCCGCCCGCTCGTGCTGCTCGACCTTGCCATGCCCCGGGACGTCGATCCGGCGGCGGCCGCGCTCCCCGGCGTGAGCGTCATCGGCATGGCCGAACTGCGCGGGAGCGGCGGTGCCGCGGTCGGCGCCGACGAGGTGGCCGCGGTCCGCGCGATCGTCGAGGAGGAGTTCGCCGCGTACGGCTCGGCGATCCGCGCCGCCCAGGTCACGCCCACCGTGGTGGCGCTGCGGGCGAAGGCGGCCACGGTCGTCGACGCGGAGCTGTCACGGCTCTCCGGGCGGCTCAGCGAGCACGGTGTGAGCGGGCACGCGCTGGAAGAAATAGCCCAGACGGTGCGACGAGTGGTAGACAAGCTGTTGCACGGGCCGACGGTCCGGGTAAAAGAACTCGCGTCCTCGCCGGGCGGCGAAGAGTACGAGGCCGCGCTGCGAGTTCTCTTCGACCTTGACCCGCGTACGGTCGAGGCGGTGACGCGTGCCGAAGCCGAACCCCCCGGCGCAATCGATCAGGAGGGGAGCCAGTGAACGCGCAAGCGCTGCGGCTGGGCAGTCGCCGGAGCCCCATGGCGACCGCGCAATCCGGCGACGTGGCCCGGCTCATCACCGAGCGCACCGGCCGCCGGGTAGAGCTCGTCGGCGTGACCACGCTGGGCGATGTCAGCCGGGAGCACCTCACCCAGATCGGCGGCACCGGGGTTTTCGTCAGCGCGCTCCGGGAAAGCCTGCTCCGCGGGGAGGTGGACTTCGCCGTGCACTCACTCAAAGACCTGCCCACCGGGGCCGCGCCGGGGATCACGCTCGCCGCCATCCCGCTCCGTGACGACCCGCGGGACGCGCTGGTCACGCGCGACGGGGCGAAGCTGGCCGACCTGCCGGCCGGGGCGAGGATCGGCACCGGGTCGCCGCGCCGCGCGGCGCAGCTCACCCTGCTGCGCGGCGACATCACCTGCGTGCCGATCCGCGGCAACGCGAACACCAGGCTGGCCAGGGTGCGCGGCGGCGAACTCGACGGGGTCGTGCTCGCCTACGCGGGGCTGGCCCGGATCGGCCAGACCGACGCGGTGAGCGAGATATTCGAGCCCGACGACATGCTGCCCGCGCCCGGCCAGGGAGCGCTGGCCGTGGAGTGCCGCGCCGAGGACACCGAGCTCGCCGAACTGCTCGGATGCGCAGACCACCCGGCGACCCGGGCCGCGGTGACCGCGGAGCGCAGCCTGCTCGCGGCGCTCGGGGCCGGATGCAGCGCGCCCGTCGGCGCGTATGCGGCCGGCGGCGACCGCCTGCATCTCCAGGGCGTGGTGCTCGGCGTCCCCGCGGCGAGCCGGCCGGGCGGCGGGCCAGACGGAACCGCGGGCAGCGGGACGGTGGCGGTGCGGGAGCGCGGCGAAGCGGACGCCGCGGACGCCGCGCGCCTCGGGCGCGAAGTCGCGGCGCGGATGCTGGCGCTTGGCGCGGCGGGCCTGATGGCCGCGAAGACCGACAGGGATGATGCGCATGACTGACATGGACGGCTGGATCGCGTTCGCCGGCGCCGGTCCAGGAGACGACGGACTGCTGACCGTGCGCGCGGTCCGGCTGCTCGGCGCGGCCGGCCTGGTCGTAGCCGAGCCCGAGGTGGCCGGCCGGCTCCGTCACCTGATCGGGGCGGATGCCCAGGTCGTCGAGCCCTCCGACGCGCCGGGCACGGCGCGCACGCTGCTGAGGGCGGCGCGGGAGGGCCGGCTCGCCGTCCGGCTCTATCCGGGCGACCCGCTGCTGAGCGGCGCGGCGGCCGAGGTGCGGGCGTGCGCGAAGGCGAAGGTGCGGTTCGAGATCGTGCCGGGCGTGCCCGCCGCCACCGGGGTGCCCGCCTACGCGGGTATCGCGCTGACCAGCGACGGCGGGGGCGATGTGCGGGTGGTCCGCGCCAACGAGATCAGCCAGGTGTCGTACGGCCCTGGCACGCTGGTCGTGTCGGGCGCGGACACCGCCCCGCAGGACCTCGGCAAGATGCTGATCGCCGCGGGCTGGCCGGACACCACCCCGTTCGCCATCACCTGGGACGGGACGACCACCGATCAGCAGACCGTGGTCACCACCCTCGGCCGGATCGGCCCCGACCTCAAGGCGGCCGGCATGACCGTGGCGACGACGCACGGCGCCGCCGTCGCGGTGGTCGGCGAGGCCGCGGCCGCCGGGGACCGGTTCTCCTGGTACGAGACCAAGCCGCTGTTCGGCTGGCGGGTGCTGGTGCCGCGGACGAGGGAACAGGCCTCGGTGGTCTCGGACCGGCTGCGCGAATACGGCGCCGTGCCCGAGGAGGTGCCGACCATAGCGGTCGAGCCGCCGCGCACCCCGCAGCAGATGGAGCGCGCGATCAAGGGCCTGGTCACCGGCAGGTACCAGTGGGTCGCGTTCACCTCGACGAACGCCGTCAGAGCGGTGCGGGAAAAGCTCGAAGAGTATGGTCTCGACGCGCGTGCCTTCGCCGGGGTGAAGGTCGCCGCGGTGGGCGAACAGACGTCGGCCGCCCTGCTCGACTTCGGCATCCGGCCCGACCTGGTGCCGGACGGCCAGCAGTCGGCCGAGGGCCTGGCCGACTGCTGGCCCCCGTTCGACGACCTGCTGGATCCGATCAACCGGGTGCTGCTGCCGCGCGCCGACATCGCCACGGAGACGCTGGTGGCCCGGCTGACCGACCTCGGCTGGGAAGCCGAGGACGTGACCGCGTACCGTACCGTGCGCGCCGCGCCGCCGCCCGCCCCGATCCGGGAGGCGATCAAGGGCGGCGGGTTCGACGCCGTGCTGTTCACCTCCTCGTCCACGGTCAGGAACCTGGTCGGGATCGCGGGCAAGCCGCACGCGGTGACGGTCATCGGGGTGATCGGCCCGCAGACGGCCAAGACGGCCGCCGAGTTCGGGCTGCGGGTAGACGTGGTGGCGCCTAAGCCGTCGGTGACCGCGCTCGTCGACGCCCTCGCCGGGTTCGGCGCCGCGCAGCGCGACGCGGCCGCCGAGGCGGGCGAGCCGCTGCGCCGCCCGAGCGAGCGCCGCCGCGGTGGCCGCCGCAGGCTGCGCTGAGCCCGAGGCCGGGATGGGAGAAAGTCATGTCCGCTGGATTTCCTGAGGTCCGGCCGCGGCGGCTCCGCGGCACGAGGGCGCTGCGCGCCATGGTCGCCGAGACCGCGCTGCGGCCCGCGGAACTGGTCCTTCCGGTGTTCGTCAAGGAGGGCATCGCCGCCCCCGTCCCGATCGGCTCGATGCCCGGCGTCGTGCAGCACACCAGGGAGAGCCTGCGCAAGGCGGCCGCCGAGGCGGCAGCGGCCGGGGTGGGCGGCATCATCGTGTTCGGCGTCCCGGCGGTCAAGGACGGCCGCGGCAGCGCGGCCGACGACCCCGAGGGCATCTCCCAGGCCGCGATCACCGACATCAGGAGGGAAGTCGGCGACGACCTGGTGGTCATGGCCGACCTGTGCCTGTGCGAGTACACCGACCACGGCCACTGCGGCATCGTCACCAGCGACGGTTGGGTGGACAACGACGCGACGCTTGAGCGGTACGCGGGCATCGCGGTCGCCCAGGCCCGGGCGGGCGCGCACGTGGTGGCGCCGAGCGGGATGATGGACGGCCAGGTCGCCGCGATCAGGAAGGCCCTGGACGGCGCCGGCTACGCCGGCGTCCCGGTCTGCGCGTACTCGGCCAAGTACGCGTCGGCCTTCTACGGCCCGTTCCGCGAGGCCGCCGAGGGCGCGCCGAAGTTCGGCGACCGCGCCACCCACCAGCAGGACCCGGCCAATGCCCGGGAGGCGCTCCGGGAGGTCGGGCTCGACCTGGCCGAGGGCGCGGACATGGTGATGGTCAAGCCCGCGCTCAGCTACCTCGACGTCATCCGCCGGGTCGCGGACACCGTCCAGGTGCCCGTCGCCGCGTACCAGGTCAGCGGCGAGTTCGCGATGATAGAGGCCGCGGCGGCGAACGGCTGGGTGGACCGGGACAAGGCGATCATGGAGACCCTCACCGCGATCCGCCGGGCCGGCGCGAGCGTCATCTTGACCTACTGGGCGACCGAGGTCGCCCGCCGCCTCCGCTAACCCGGGGCAGGCCCGGGGTCCGTAGCATAGAAAGCAGGCAGTGGTGAGAGTCACCACCGCTCGTCCGGAATGGCGCGCTGGGCCGGAGTAGCATTTCGGCTATCCCACCGGCCGGCATGATGCGGTCGCTTTGGCGTACCTCGCCGGCGACGTGGGGGGGCGGTGGCGGACGAGTAGGAGTGCGGGGCCTGATGGTGACGATGATGCGGCGACGAGGCCGCCGCCGGGCGGCGCAGCGGCCGCAAGCGCTGGGCGCGACGGCACTGGCATACGCCGCGATGGGCTGGCCGGTATGCCCGGGGGCGCATCCCAGCCGCGGGCTGGACGGGATGCCCGAGCCCGGCCGCGCGTGTTCATGCGACCGGGTGGGCTGCCCGGCCCCCGGGGGGCATCCGGTGTCGCCGACCTGGCAGATGCAGGCGACCGTGGACCGCGAGACGATAAGGCAGTGGTGGGAAGCCCGCCCGGAGGCGAACGTGATACTCGTCACCGGGCGGGTTTTTGACGTTCTGGACGTGCCCGCGCCCGCCGGCGCGACGGCGCTGGCGAGCATGACGGCGGCCGGCGTGGAGACCGGCCCGGTCGCGGCATCGGGCGACGAGCGGACGCTGTTCTTCGTCGCGACCAGGGGCGCGCCCGCCGACGAGGACGAATGGTGGTCCTGCGGCCTCGACTCCTCGCCGGACACCTCCGCGCAGACCGGGGCGCTGCGCTGGCACTGCCGGGACAGCTACGTGCTCGCCCCGCCGTCCCGGTACGGCATAGGCCAGGACGTACGCTGGGTGCGGGAGCCCGCCGGGCAGCCGCTGCCGGACGCGCTGCGGCTGCTGGAGTTCCTGGTCGACGCCTGCGAGGAAGAGGGCAGCTAGCCGTGACAGATCGCTCCGCCGGACTGTTCTCCCGCGCGCTCGAGGTGACCCCGGGCGGCGTCAACTCGCCGGTCCGCGCGTTCGGCCCGGTGGGCGGAACGCCCCGGTTCATCGAGCGGGGCGCCGGGGCGTACCTGTTCGACGTCGACGGCCGCGAGTACGTGGACCTGGTGTGCTCGTGGGGGCCGATGATCCTCGGGCACGCGCACCCGTCCGTGGTGGCCGCCGTCGCGGAGGCACTGACGCGCGGGACGTCGTTCGGCGCGGCCACGCCGGGCGAAGTGGAACTGGCGGCGGAGATCATCTCGCGCGCGCCGGTCGACCAGGTCCGGCTCGTCAACTCGGGCACCGAGGCGACGATGTCCGCGCTCCGGCTGGCCCGCGGCTACACGGGACGTGCGCTGGTGGTGAAGTTCGCCGGGTGCTACCACGGGCACGTGGACGCGCTGCTCGTCGCGGCCGGGTCGGGCGTGGCGACGTTCGGCCTGCCCGACACGCCCGGGGTGACCGGCGCGTCGGCCGCGGACACGGTGGTCCTGCCGTACAACGACGCGGAGGCCGTCACGGCGCTGTTCCAGGCGCGCGGCGGCGAGATCGCCTGCGTGATCACCGAGGCATGCCCTGCCAACATGGGCGTGGTGCCGCCCGCCCCCGGGTTCAACGAGCTGCTCCGGTCGCTCTGCGATCGCGCGGGCGCCCTGCTGATCATGGACGAGGTGCTGACCGGCTTCCGGGTCAGCGCGTCCGGATGGTACGGGCTGGATGGCGTGCGGGGAGACCTCGTGACGTTCGGCAAGGTGATGGGCGGCGGACTGCCGTGCGCGGCGTTCGGCGGGCGGGCGGAGATCATGTCGCGGCTCGCCCCCGCCGGGCCCGTCTACCAGGCCGGCACGCTGTCCGGGAACCCGCTGGCCACCGCCGCCGGCCTGGCGACGCTGCGCGCCTGCACGCCCGAGGTGTACGCCGCGGTCGATTCGTTCGCCGGCGCGCTGTCCAAGCTCGTGTCGTCGGCGCTCGCCGGGGCGGGGGTGCCGCACTACCTGTCGACGGCGGGCAGCCTGTTCACCGTGTTCCTCGGGCGCACCGACCCGGTGACGAACTTCGCCGATGCCAGGAACCAGTCCACCGCGGCGTACGCGGCGTTCTTCCACGCGATGCTCGACGGGGGCGTCTACCTGCCGCCGTCGGCCTTCGAGGCGTGGTTCGTCTCGGCGGCGCACGACGACGTCGCGCTGTCCCGGATCGCCGACGCGCTGCCCGCGGCGGCGCGGGCAGCGGCCGCCGCGCTCGGCGGCTGACCCGTGCCGAGGCCGTGCCCTGAGCGGGGAGCCGCGGCGGTAAGCTGGCGGAGCCATGGCAGAGACAACCGTTGTTCACCTGCTCAGGCACGGTGAAGTACACAATCCGGACGGCGTCCTCTACGGCCGCCTGCCCGGCTATCACCTGTCCGCGGCGGGCAGGATGATGGCCGCCGCCGCCGCCGATTTTTTCGCCGAACGGCCGGTGGCGGCTGTGTTCGCGTCCCCGCTTGAGCGCGCCCAGGAGACCGCGCGGCCGGTGGCCGAGCGCCTGGGGCTTGAGATCCTCACCGACGACCGCCTGATCGAGTCGGCGAACGTGCTGGAGGGCAAGACCGTCACCCTGGCCCGGCTGGCGCTGAACCCGGTTAACTGGCGGCACCTGTGGAACCCGTTCCAGCCGTCCTGGGGAGAGCCGTACACCCAGGTCGTGGCCCGGATGCGGGCGGTCATCGACCAGGTGCGGGACACCGTTCGCGGCCGTGAGGCGGTCTGCGTGAGCCACCAGCTGCCGATCTGGGTCAGCCGGCTCGCCGCCGAGCACAAGCGGCTCTGGCATAACCCGAAGAGCCGCCAGTGCGCGCTCGGGAGCGTCACCAGCCTCACGTTCGCCGGCGACGTGCTCAGCGGTGTTTCCTACGCCGTGCCGCCCCGGCGGCAGGTCCGCGATCCGGATGCGGCACAATAGTCCACGTACTACCCCCTGTAGGAGACGGTGAGGAACCACCGGTGTTCAAGGCCAAGCGCCGGACGGCCGTCAGCGTGGCGGCCGTCGCTACCGTGCTGCTGGCTGCCGCGCTGGTCATCACCCTGACCCAGGGAAGCGGGCAGGCGAGCGGCGTCACCTACATCGATGGCAACAACAACCAGATGATGTACGCGGCCGGGCACCGCCCGCTGGCACCGGACTTCACCGGGACGTCGCTGACCGGGGCCCCGATCCGGCTGGCGAGTTACCGGGGAAAGGTCGTGGTGCTGAACTTCTGGGGCTCGTGGTGCGGGCCGTGCCGTGGCGAGGGGCCGACGCTGGCGGTTCTGTCGGAGCAGTACCGCTCGCGCGGGGTTGCCTTCCTCGGGGACGACGTCGGGGACACCCCGGCGAACGCGCTGGCGTTCACCCGCAGCGTCGGGATCACCTATCCGAGCGTGAACGACGCCGGCTACGCGGTCGTCCAGGACTTCGGCCGGGTCGTGCCGGTCAGCGACACGCCCACGACGGTGGTGATCGACCGTACGGGCCACATCGCGGGGCTGGTGATCGGCGCGGTCACCTACCAGGCGATGACCACCCTGCTGAACGACGTGGCGGCGAGCTTATGGCAGACGTGCACACACCGCGGTCAACCTCGGCCGGGACAGGCGCGACGGGCTCTGTCACCCGGGGGACCGCCCCCGAACCCCCGCACGGGGGGCCCGCGCAGCCCCCCGTGCCCCCCGCGGGCTGGCTGCGCTGGGGATGGCGGCAGCTCACCTCCATGCGGACCGCGCTGGTGCTGCTCTTCCTGCTCGCCCTCGGCTCGGTGCCGGGGTCGGTGCTGCCGCAGCAGGGCTCCAACCCGAGCGGGGTGCAGCAGTACTTCACCGCGCACCCCGCGCTCGCGCCGTGGCTGAACCGCCTGGGGCTGTTCAACGTGTTCGCCGCGCCCTGGTTCGCGGCGATCTACCTGCTGCTGTTCACCTCGCTGGTCGGGTGCGTGGTGCCGCGGACGTTCCGGCTGGCCGGCGCGGCGCGGACGCCCCCGCCGCGCGCACCGCGGAACCTGCGGCGGCTGCCGCACTCGGCGTCGTACGAGTCCGCGCTGCCGCCGGCGGCGGCGATCGAGGCGGCCGCCGCGGTGCTCGGGCGGCAGCGGTTCCGGCTGCGGCGGTCCGGTGCCGGCGACCCGACGTCCTGGGTCTCCGCGGAGAAGGGATACCTGCGCGAGGCGGGCAACCTGCTGTTCCACCTGGCGCTGCTCGGCGTGCTCGTATCGATCGCGGTAGGCGGGCTGTTCGGCTACAAGGCCAACAAGCTGCTCGTGGAGGGGCAGGGATTCTCCGACACGACGGCCGCGCTGGATGAGTTCCACCCCGGCCGGCTGGTCAGCGGCTCGGACCTCGCCCCGTTCAGCCTCACGCTGAAGTCCTTCTCGGCCAGCTACTTCACGTCGGGAGAATCCCGGGGCCAGCCGTCGAGCTTCGACGCCCACATCACGTACTCCGCGTCGCCCGGCGCGCCATCGCACCCGTACGACCTGCGGATAAACCGGCCGCTTTCCGTGGACTCGACCAAGGTGTACCTGCTCGGGCACGGGTACGCGCCGGTGTTCACGGTGACCGACGCGCGCGGCCGGGTCTCGTATGAGCAGGCCACGCCGTTCATCCCGGCCAACACCGGCACCATGCTGTCCGAGGGCGTGGTCAAGGACCCGAACGCCTCGCTGGGGTTCATGGGCGTGTTCGTGCCGACCGCGGTCATGGTCGGCGGGACGCTGGAGTCGGCGTTCCCGGCGCCGGATGCCCCCGTGGTGTCGCTGATCGGTTACTCGGGCAACCTCGGCATGAACTCCGGCGTGCCGCAGTCGGTCTACCAGCTCGACACGAACGGGATGACGAAGATCGCGGGGTCGCCGCACCTGCTGCTCCCCGGGCAGACGTGGCGGCTTCCCGGCGGCCGCGGGTCGATCACGTTCACCGGCTACCGGCAGTGGGTGACCCTCGCGATCACCTACGACCCGGGCCAGGTGCCCGCCCTGGTGTGCGGCATGCTGGCGCTGGGCGGCCTGCTCCTGTCGTTCATGGTGCGGCGGCGGCGGGTGTTCGTGCGGGCCGCGGCATCGGGTGCGGGGTCTGCCGTCACGGTCGGCGGCCTGGCCCGCACGGACGCGAGCGGCGGGTTCGAGGATGAGTTCGCCTCGCTCGCCGCCGAGCTCGCCACGGCCGGGCCGGCCGGGGGATCAGCCGGGGGGGCGGCGGGAAGGCCGGCCGGGGGATCAGCCGGGGAGAAGCTTGAGCCTAGCAATCAGTCAGAAACGGGAGCGTGAGGCTCGTGTCAGTAAACCAGGCCCTGGCGCAGGTCAGCGGCGACTTCATGATCGCGGCGCTCATCGTCTACTCGCTGGCGGTGCTCGCCTTCGCCGGTGACTTCGCCTTCGGGCGGCCGCGGCGGGCGGCCAGGCCCGCGGCCGGAAACGCCGCCGGGACGACCGCCGCCGGGACACTGGCGGCCGCGGCCGGGGACCAGGCGGCGGAGCTGGCGGCCGTCGGCGCGGCGCCCGCCGCGGCCGCGGCCGGGGCCGGGATGACCGCCGACGGCGCGGCCGGCCCGGACGGTGCCGGGGGCGCTTGCGGAGCGGCGGGGGCGGCGGGGGCCGCGGGGAACGGAGCCGGCGGCTCCGGCACCGTGCTGCCCGAACGGCGGGAGTCCGCGCTCCGCGCCATCTGGGAGGCGGGGCCATGGGTCCGGGCCGCCGTGACGCTGAACGCGGTCGGCATCCTGGCGCACGTGGTGGCGGTCGTCACCCGGGGCCTCGCCGTGCACCGCGCGCCGTGGGGCAACATGTACGAGTTCGTGACCGCGCTGACCTGCGTGGCCGCGATCTTCTTCGGCTACGTCATGCTGCGGTACCGTGCCTGGGCGCTCGGCGTGTTCGTGATGGGCGCGGTCGTCATCGCGCTCGGACTGGCCGAGACGGTCATCTACACCGCCGCGGGCCCGCTGGTGCCCGCGCTCCAGTCCTACTGGCTGAGCATCCACGTCACCGCCATGACGCTGGCGACCGGCGTCTTCTTCGTCGCGGCGGTGCTCGGGATCATGTACCTGGCCGCCGAGCGGTACCGCGCCCGCGTCGCCGCCGGCAAGGCGCAGCCCGGCAACGGGCTGATCGCCCGGATCCCGTCGCCCGCCCAGCTGGACAAGCTCACCTACCGGACCGTGATCTTCGGGTTCCCGGTCTGGACGTTCGGCGTCATCGCCGGCGCGATCTGGGCGGACCAGGCATGGGGCCGGTACTGGGGCTGGGACCCGGTGGAGACCTGGGCATTCATCACCTGGGTGGTATACGCGGCTTACCTGCACGCCCGTGCCACGGCCGGGTGGCGGGGGCGCCGCGCCCACTACATCCAGCTGCTCGGTTTCGCGAGCCTGACGTTCAACATGCTCGTGGTGCAGGTCTTCATCACCGGCATGCACTCCTACGCCGGCGTGGGCTGACCGGCGGCGTGGGCTGACCGGCCGGGCACTTCCCCGCGGGCACCGGATCAGCCCGGGCACCGGATCAGCCCGAACGGACGGCGGCTAAACGGACGGCGGCTACTCGCCGGGGTCAGCGGAGGTGCCGCGGATGCGCCGGTCCAGCATGCGCAGGAACTCAGGGTCGTCGTCTGGTCCCTTAGGGGCGGCCGGGCCTGCGCTGGCCGGCTGCCGGGAACGGCCTGCCGGGTGGCGGGTGACCGCCGCCTCGGCCGCCGCCCAGGTCGCGAGCATGGTCGGGTCCGTGCCGATGGGCCGCAGCAGTGGCGTACGGCTTGCCCGGACGGTCGTCCAGGACGTGGTCCGCGGCCGCCGCGACCGGCGGCTGATGAGCCACGCGATGGCTCCCGCGACGAACGTCGCGGCGATGACGCCGACCCAGGCAGCCTTCGGCAGGCCCCGGAAGTCCGTGGCGGGTGTCAGCGCCGCGTCGGCGAGACAGTAGAGCCAGCAGCCAGCCAGGAACAGGACAAACAGGACGCCTGACAGCAACATGGCGAAAGCCTAGCCCCCGGCATGTTGCCCCGTATCGGGAATGGTCATCTTTTACCGCCTGCAAGTCTGGTCACTGTCTGTTACGCGGGGTGACGTGCCGGTCATTTCGGAATACTCTGGGCTTTTGGCGCGGACTCAGGGAGCACCCATAATGCGGCTACGCCTATTGGAGCGGCTTCGGCGGCTCGCCAGGCGGCGTTTCGGATCGCAGGCTCAGGACCGTGGCCGGGAGGGCTCCCGTCCTCGCGGGGACGCCGGCAGGCACCGCAGCGGCGCCCGTCTGCCGCCCGGCCCGGCCGGGCCGGGCGTAGACGGCCCGGTGCAGCCTCCGGCGCGGCAGGCGCGGCAACAGGGCGGGCCGGCCCGGCAGGCGGCGGCCCGGCAGCCATCGCCGGCGTCATCCGCGTGGCCGGCGGACGGCCGGGCCGGCGATGCCAGCCCGCCGGCCCCGCGGAATTACGCGCCGCCGCCCGCCCGCGCCGGCACCGGACCCGGCGGCGCCGGACGCGCCAGGATCAGGCCGGCCGGTTGGTACCCGCACGAGCAGGAAGGGGAGACGCCGGGGGCCGCGCCGCCGAGGCAGCCCTGGTATCACGTGGTCGGCGGGCCGCCCGCCAGGCAGCGGCAGGCGCCTGCCGAGGCGCGCCCGCGGGAGCCGGCCGCCCTGGCGGGCGCCGCGGTCGCGCAGGCCGCCGGCGCCACGCGGGTGGCGCCGGCGGACGCCATGCGCGCGGCCCGCGACGCGCGCCGCGCGGCCATGCCGTTCGCCCCCCCGCACGCGCAGGGACATCCGCCGGCCGCGGACGGCCGGCGGAACTGCGGGCCGCTTGAGAAGATCTTGTGGCGGCAGTGGGACGCCGCGACCGTCCCGCCGCCAGAGGCCATCACCGCCATCGACCGGCTGGCGGAGCTTCCGAGGCAGCTTCAGGAGAGGCTGGCCGCCGGGCTCGACGGCATCTACGTGGGCGCGGGCGGGGTGCCCGATCTCGACGACATGGGGGCGCTGCACGGCATCGCGCTGCCGTCCGGGCGGGCTACCTGGGACGCCTGCGCGGGCGCGTACGGC
>DATGLH010000175.1:0-53208 GCA_035294225.1 Trebonia sp. | reverse complement strand
CGAGGACGTGACGGTCGAGGTCCAGCCGGACCCGCGGCACTACCTCAGCCAGGGCTGGCTGTACGGGTTCGCCGACGGCCGCGGCGGCTACCCGCTGGACTGGACCGCGCTGAAGGCCTGGGGCCAGGACCGCCCCGAGCCTGAGCGCTATCCGGGGTCCGGCGGCAAGGGATATGAGTGGCCGGCGCACGGCTGGCACGAGTTCCGCGACCCGAACGAGGAGTGGGAGCTCACCCTGTACCGCTACAACGCCAACGTCGTGCGGCAGGTCAACCAGAACATCGAGAACGCCCGCGAGTCCAAGGCGTTCGAGCAGTGGACCAGGAACTGGGTGCGGTTCGTGGAGCGCAACGTCGGCGCCTGGATGCACGTGGACCACGGGCTCGGCCTGTACCTGTACGCGAACGCGCAGCGGCGGGCGCCCACGAACATGCACAACAACGCGATCTCGGTCAACAGCATGCACCGCATCCGCGCGGCGCAGGACCTGGCGCTTTACAACCTGACCCTGAGCGAGGAGATCCCCGGCTTCGACGGCGCGGCGCACATCGAGACGTGGAACAACGACCCCGTCTGGCAGGGCGTCCGGGAGACCGCCGAGCAGCTCACCGCGATCTGGGACTGGGCCGAGGCCATCTTCGCCGGCAACGTGGTGTTCGAGCCGCTGGTCGGCGAGCTGTTCCGCAGCCACCTCGTGCAGCACGCGGCGCCGCGCAACGGCGACTTCGTGACGCCGACGATCATCGGCGCCGCCGAGTACGACTTCGCCGAGCGCGACCTGCGCTACACCCGGCCCATGTTCCAGCTGCTCACCACCGACCGGGAGTTCGCCGACCACAACAAGGCGATCTTGCAGGGCTGGCTCGGCACCTGGGTGCCGCGCGCCCTGCACGCGGCCCGCACGCTGCAGCCGCTGTGGTCGCAGCCCGACGCCAGGCCGCCGCGCTTCGAGGACGGCCTGGACGCCGCGAAGAGCCGGTTCGCCGACATCGTGACCGACCTGCACCTGGACGTACCGAAGGAGCTGGCCCAGTGACCACGCAGCAGCAGTCCAAAACCGCCGGGAGCCCGTTCAAGGCCGACAACACGCCGTCGAACAGGTGCGGCTTCACGCTGATGAACAACCAGGTCGGCGAGGTCGTCGCGCAGGTCATGGCGACCAAGCCCAACGTGACCGTGACCTACCTGCCGTCCATGATGCGGGTGGACGCCGTGGGGATGATGGAGGTCAACTACGACGAGATCTCCGAGGCCCTGGGCGAGGAGCCCGGGTACTTCAACTCCGCCGAGCTCGAAGAGGACATGTCCACCCACTACGGCCGGATGATCCACCTCGACGACAAGACCCTGTTCTTCGCCAACCCCGAAGACGCGGCCGAATACCTCGGCTTCGACCTCGTCCCGGCCCAGGCCCGGGCCTGATGCCGTCAGCCGCCGCCGTCCGGCACTCCCGGAGTGCCGGACGGCGCCAGAGCGCTCATAAGGACTCATAAGGAGGAGGAGCCGCTTTGTACGAGAAGAACGGCGAGAAGTACTTCATCGTCGATACGCATACGCACTACTGGAACGCCGCCCCGGACAACTGGGTGCCGGGCGCCGAGCAGTACGCCAAGGGCTGGATCGAGTGCTTCCACGCCTACCAGTCGCTCGGCCCGGGGGAAACCCACTGGCCGATCGAGAAGTTCCAGAAGTACTCCGAAGACGACCTGATGAAGGACGTCTTCGAGGACGGCCACGCGGACGTGGCGATCTTCCAGCCCACCTACCTCAAGGAGTGGTACAAGGAGGGCTTCAACACCACCGAGCGCAACGCGCTGCTGGCCGAGAAGCACCCGGGCAAGTTCCTCTGCAACACCCGGTGGGACCCGCGCGACGGCGACGAGGGCCTGGAACACCTCAGGCGGAACGTGGAGCGGTTCGGGTCCAAGGGCGTCAAGCTCTACACGGCCGAGTGGAACGCGGGCTCGCGGGGGTGGAAGCTGACCGACCCGGCGGCGTACCGCTACCTGGAGGCCTGCCAGGAGCTCGGGATCAAGAACATCCACGTGCACAAGGGCCCGACGATCTGGCCGCTGGACAAGGACGCCTTCGACGTGTCCGACGTGGACCACGCCGCGACCGACTTCCCCGAGCTCAACTTCATCGTCGAGCACGTGGGGCTGCCGCGGATCGAGGACTTCTGCTTCATGGCCACCCAGGAGCCGAACGTCTACGCGGGGCTCGCGGTCGTCATCGGCGGCCTGATGCACGCCCGGCCGCGCTTCTTCGCCAAGGTGATGGGCGAGCTGCTGTTCTGGGTCGGCGAGGACAAGATGCTGTTCGGCAGCGACTACGCCATCTGGGAGCCGAAGTGGCAGGTGGAAGGCTTCGTCGACTGGCAGATGCCGGACACCGAGGAGTTCTCGGACTACCCGAGGATGACCACCGCGTCGAAGAAGAAGATGCTCGGCCTGAACGCCGCCAAGCTCTACGACATCCAGGTGCCGGCCGAGTTCCTGGTGCCCGCCCAGGCCGGCGAGCCCGCGGCCCGCGAGGACGCCCAGCTGGTCGACGACAGGTCGCAGCAGCCGGTGGCGGGGACGTGACCCGGGGTCCGGCAGCGCCTCCCCGGACGATATGGCACGCGCTGGAGACGGTGCGCGACCCCGAGCTCGACGAGCCGATCACCTCGCTCGGCTTCGTCGCGTCGTGCACCGTCTCCGCGGACGGGGACGCGCGGATCCGGCTGCGGCTGCCCACGTATTTCTGCGCGCCCAACTTCGCGTACCTGATGGTCGCGGACGCCTACGAGGCGGCCGCCGGGACGCCGGGGGTGCGGTCCGTCCAGGTGGTGCTCGAGGATCACTTCGCCGCGGACGCGATCAACGCGGGGGTGGCCGCGCAGGCCGGCTTCGTCGCCTCGTTCGACGGGGAAGCCGTCGCCGAACTGCACGAGCTGCGCGCGGCATTCCTGCGCAAGGCGGTGCTGGCCGGCACCGACCTCGTGTGCCGCCCGCTGCTCGCCGCGGGGACCGCGCCCGGGCGGCTGCGCCAGCTGACGCTCGGGGACGTGCCGCCCTCGCGGGAGCTCGCCCGTCTGCGCCGGCGCCGGGCCGAGCTGGGCCTGCCGTCCGGCGACGACGCGCCGCTGCTCATCGACCCGGAGACAGGGGACCGGGTCGGAGCCGAGGCGGTGCCGCTCCACCTGCGCCGCGCCCGCGTGACCCGGGCCGGCATCGAGGCGAACACGAGCATCTGCTCCGGCATGCTCCGGCACCGGTACCCCGCCGGGCGCTAGCGGAAGTTCCTGGATCGGGAGGAACACAGTGAAAGCAGTACGACTCCATAAGTTCCACAGCACGCCGGCGGTCGACGACGTGCCCGAGCCGAAGATCAGCGGGCCGCTCGACGTCATCGTGAAAATCGGCGGCGCCGGGGTGTGCCGTACCGACCTGCACATCATCGAGGGCCAGTGGGACGCGGCCATGGGCACGCCGCTGCCCTACACCCTCGGCCACGAGAACGCGGGATGGGTGCACGAGGTCGGCTCCGCGGTCACCAACGTCGCGGTCGGCGACACCGTCATCCTGCACCCGACCCCCACCTGCGGGCTGTGCCGCGCCTGCCGGGCCGGGGACGACATGCACTGCGAGAACTCGACGTTCCCCGGGCTGTCCACCGACGGCGGGATGGCCGAGTACCTGCTGACATCCGCCCGGGCCTGCGTCAAGCTCGACCCGAGGACCCAGCCGAGGGACGTCGCCGCCCTCGCGGACGCGGGGATCACCGCCTACCACGCGGTCAAGAAGGCGATCCCGCTGCTCTATCCGGGTACGACCTGCGTGGTCATCGGGGCCGGCGGGCTCGGGCACATCGGCATCCAGTGCCTGGCGGCGCTGACCGCGACGCGGATCGTCGTCGTGGACAAGAACGCCGAAGCGCTCAAGCTCGCCGGGCAGCTCGGCGCGGACCATACGGTCGTGGCCGACGGCGGGCACGTGGCGGCGGTGAAGGACCTGACCGGCGGCGCGGGGGCCCATGTCGTGCTCGACTTCGTGGCCGAGCAGGGGGCGGAGATGGACGGGTGGGCCATGACCGCCCCGGCCGGCTCGTACTTCGTGATCGGCTACGGCGGCACGCTGCACATCCCGACGCTGGACATCATCTCCACCGAGCGGAACGTCATCGGCAACATCGTCGGCACCTACAACGAGCTGTCCGAGCTGATGGCGCTCGCCCAGGCCGGCAAGGTCACCCTGCACACCAGGACCTACCCGCTGGACGCCGCCCCCGACGCCCTCGCCGACCTCGACGCCGGCCGCGTCCGCGGCCGGGCGATCCTCGTCCCGTAAGGAGCAACCGATGGCCAAGGAACTGCGCTTCGGCGAACAGGCGCGCGGCCTGCTGCTGGCGGGCGTGGACAAGCTCGCCGAGGCGGTGAAGTCGACGCTCGGCCCCAAGGGGCGCAACGTCATCCTGGAAAAGATCACCGGCTCGCCGGTGGTCACCAACGACGGCGTCACGATCGCCCGCGAGATCCACCTGAAGGACCAGTTCGAGAACATGGGCGCGCAGCTGGTCAAGGAAGCCGCGATCAAGACCAACGACGTGGTCGGCGACGGCACCACGACCGCCACGGTGCTCGCCCAGGCGATCGTCCGCGAGGGCATGCGCGCGATCGACGGCGGCGCGAACCCGGTCCTCCTCAAGCGCGGCATCGACCTGGCGGTCGGGCGGCTGGTCGAGTACCTGAAGGGCGCCGCGCACCCGGTGTCCTCCGAGGAGGACTACCGGCGGGTCGCCGCGATCTCCGCCAACGACGATGACGCGGTCGGCGCGGTCATCGCCAAGGCGCTGCACACGGTCGGCGAATCCGGCATCGTGACCGTGGAGGACGCCCCCGCTCCCGGGATGAGCGTGGACTTCGTGGAGGGGTTCCAGTTCGACAACGGCTACCTGTCACCGTACCTGGTGACCAACCCGGCGAGCCTGGAGGCCGTGCTCGACGATCCCTACATCCTGCTGTGCAGCGAGAAGATCACCAAGGTCCAGCAGCTGATGCCGCTGCTCGACAAGATCATGCGCTCCCCCCGCCCGCTGGTGGTCATCGCGGAGAACGTCGAGGGCACCGCGCTGTCCATGCTGGTGCACAACCACGTCAACGGCACCTTCCAGTCCTGCGCCGTCCGCGCCCCCGGCTTCGGCGACCGCAGGCTGCACAAGCTCGAGGACATCGCCGCGCTGACCGGCGGCGCGGTGTTCAGCAGGCATTCGGGTTTCACCCTGGAGACGATGACGGTCGAGCAGCTCGGCCGTGCCCGCCAGGTCCGGGTGACCGCGGACAGCACCGCGATCATCGGCGGCGGCGGCTCCGCCGAGGCCGTCGAGTTCCGGCTCGGCCAGCTCCGCGCCGAACTGGAGCGGGCCACCTTCGGCGTCGACGAGGACGTGCTGACCGAGCGGATCGGCGCGCTGTCCGGCAAGGTCGCGGTGATCCGGGTCGGCGCGCCGACCCCCGCCGAGCTGAAGGAGCTGCGGCACCGGGTCGAAGACGCGATCGCGGCCACCCGCGCGGCCATGGCGGAGGGGATCGTGGCCGGCGGCGGCGCCGCGCTGCTGCACGCGGCCGGCGCGCTCGACGGGGACGTCGGCGGCGATGTCACGGGTGACTACGCGATCGGGGTGGACATCGTCCGCCGGACGCTGAGCGAGCCCGCCACGCTGATCGCGGCCAACGCCGGCTACCCGGCCGCCGAGGTCGTGGCCCAGACGGCGAAGCTCGGCCCCGACGACGGGTTCGACGCGCTGAGCGGCCGCCACGGGAACATGATCGACATGGGCATCGTCGACCCGCTGCTGGTCGTCCGCTCGGCCCTGCAGAACGGCGCGTCCGTGGCCGGCCTGCTGCTCACGACCAACACGCTGGTCGCCGAGGAGCAGACGCCCTGGGGCGGCAGCCCGGCGCTGATGACGGAGTACGGCTCGCTCGACGAGGGCCTGCGCCAGCCGTCCCCCGACGCGAGCATGCCCCAGTCGCTGGGGTACGGGCCCTCCGTTGGTTGACATCACCATCGCGGCGCAGCAGGCGCTGGCCGGGGAACGACGGGGTCTGCGGGCCGTCATGCCGTTCCTCGGCCCGGCCTTCATCGCCTCGGTAGCCTATGTCGACCCGGGGAACTTCGCGGCCAACATGGCCGGCGGCGCGCAGTTCGGCTACGCGCTCGGCTGGGTGGTGCTGACCGCGAACCTGATGGCGATGCTCGTCCAGTCGCTGTCGGCCAAGCTCGGCATCGCGACCGGCCTGTCGCTGCCGGAGGTATGCCGGGAGCGGCTGCCGCGGCGCGCCGTGCTGCTGCTGTGGCTGCAGGCCGAGACGGTCGCGATGGCCACCGACCTGGCGGAGTTCACCGGGGCCGCGCTGGGCCTGCACCTGGTCTTCGGGCTGCCGATGTGGGAGTGCGCCCTGCTCGCGGGGCTGGCCACGTTCGCGGTGCTCGCGATGGAGGTCGGCGGCTTCCGGCGGCTGGAGGCCGCGATCACCGCGCTGGTCGGCGTCGTGGTGCTGGCCTTCGGCCTGGAGATCTTCAAGAGCAGCCCGCCGGCCGCCGCGGTCGCGGGCGGCGTGTTCGAGCCGCGGATACCGGGCGGCGCGGCCCTGCTCGCGGTGTCCATCATGGGCGCCACCGTGATGCCGCACGTCATCTACCTGCACTCCGCGCTCACCAAGGGGCGGGTCGTCGGCGCCTGCCCCGGCGAGCGGCGCAGGATCTTCGGCTTCGAGGTCGTCGACGTGCTCGTCGCGATGGGCCTGGCCGGCGTGATCAACCTGGCGATGCTCGCGACCGCCGCGGCGGTCTTCAACGCCCGCGGGATGGCGTCCGCGGGCGGCGACCTGGGGCAGGTCTTCACCGGGCTGAACAGCTACCTCGGGGCGCACGCGGGCACCGTATTCGGCGTGGCGCTGCTGATATCCGGCATCGCCTCCTCCTGCGTGGGCACCATGTCCGGGCAGGTCGTGATGGAAGGCTTCCTGCGCCGCCGGATACCGGTCTTCGCGCGCCGCGCGATCACCATGGTTCCCGCGCTCGCGCTGATCGCCGTCGGGTTCAGCCCCACCCGTGCGCTGGTGTTCAGCCAGGCGTTCCTCTCCTTCGGCATCCCGTTCGCGCTGATCCCGCTGGTCGTCTTCACCGCGGACCGGCGCCTGATGGGCGGGCTGGCGAACCGGCGGCTGACCAGCGTCGCCGCCTGCGCGGTCGCCGCCATCATCGTCGCGCTCAACGTCTACCTGCTGGCGACGGCCTGATGCGCCGGCGTCGAACCTCACCGGCCGGCGACGCCCCGGTGCGCCGGCGTCGCGGCACGCCCGGTCCGGCCCCGGCCCGCCCGCGAACCGAAAAATATTTCACCAAGAAGGAAAAATCCGGAATAACGGTAAAAACCCTTCCGGATCATGGACGGCGCCGGCTTTTCGCGCCGGACGTCGGCTACCCTGTCTTCGGGACGTTTACGCTGGTCCGCCGGGGTCAGGCGGGCGGCGCCGGCGCGCGAAGCAGTACCCGCAGTTCCGGTCGCGGCTGGACAGACGCAACCGTCCGTTCGGGATAACGGGTTTCGATTGACACCCTGTGCCCGGAATGTGACTATCACACTACCAGCGTAACGACTCGGGGGTTCGGGATGCACGGCGGAGGGGGCGGCGGCCACGCGGCGGGACACGGCGGGCCGGTAAGCCACCATGGCCACAATCACCATGGGAACCACCCGCGCCGGCATCCCGCCGCGAATCCGCGCCCGGACGCGCATTTCGCCGCGTACGGAGCCGACCCGGAAGCCCGTCACCGGCGGGTCAGGTCGCGCGCGGGCACGGTCGTCCGGTGGACGTTCCTGGCCGTGCTCATGATCGTCATCATCATGCTCATCGGCTGGGCGCACTAGGCCGGCATCCGGCGGTCCCGCGGGCAGCGCGCGTCTTATACCGTCGTCCGCATGACCCACGTTGACGCGATCGTGGTCGGTGCCGGAGTTTGCGGGCTGACCACCGCCATCTCACTGGCCGAAGCCGGCCTGTCCACCCGCATCCTGGCCGCGAGCCCCCCGTCGCAGACCACGTCGGCGGCGGCGGGCGCGATCTGGGGACCGGTGCTGTGCGGCCCGGAGGACCAGGCCCGCGAATGGGCACGGACCGGCCTGGAGATCCTCACCGCGCTGACGGACGAGCCGGCGGCGGGGGTCCGCCAGGTGCGGGGGCGGGAAGTGGCGCAGCGGGCCGCGGCGCCGCCGGACTGGATGGACCTGCTGCCGGGCGGCGCGCGGATGTGCGCGCCGTCCGAACTGCCGGACGGCTTCACGTCCGGCTGGTGGTACACCGCGCCCGTGGTCACCATGCCGGTGTACCTGGAGTACCTGCGCGGCCGGTACGAGGCCGCCGGGGGCTCGATCTCGCTCGGCCCGGTCGGGTCGCTCCGGTCGCTGGACGCGCCGGTCGTGGTGAACTGCACCGGGATCGGCGCCCGGGACCTGGTGCCCGACCCCGCCGTCGTGCCCGTGCGCGGCCAGGTGGTGGTGGTGCGCAACCCGGGCATCGAGGAGTTCTACATCGACCACACCCTGCACGGCACGGATTACGTGTACCTGTTCCCGCACGGCGACGTGGTGGTGCTCGGCGGCACCGCCGAGGAAGGCGCCTGGGACCTGCCCGCCCGGCCGTCGGTCTCGGCGCGCATCCTGCGGGACTGCGCGGCCGTCTTCCCCCGCCTGCGCGGGGCCGAGGTGGTGGCGCACCGGGTGGGGCTGCGCCCGTACCGGCCCGCGGTCCGGCTGGGGGCCGAGCCGCTTCCCGGCCCCGGCGGCCGGGTGCTGTGGCACAACTACGGGCACGGCGGCGGCGGGGTCACGCTGTCGTGGGGCTGCGCCCGCGAGATCACCGCGGCGGTGCTGGCGGGCGCGGCCCCGGCGTGACGGACGGCGGCTTACGGGACCGGCGCGGCGGACGGCGGCTTACGGGACCGGCGGGCGGGCCGGGCTGGTCTCCTGCGACGGCATCGAGTTGCTGGCGGGCAGCGGGTAGGGGATGCCGACGTCCAGGGTCCCGGTCAGCGCGTTGAGCACGGCCTCCTCGACCACGGCGACGTTGCTGCCGATCGAGGTGGACGGCAGCGCGGGGACCTTGGTCACCGGCGGGTTGGCGAGCGCGAGCGCTCCGGTGAAGTCGCCGGTCACGCTCCGGCGCCAGGCTGACAGGTTCGGCACGGTGACGTTGAACCGTGACTCGATCAGGCGGAGCGTGGACGTGTGGTCGAGGACGCCCGAGTACTTGTAGCCGCCGGCCGAGAACGGCGAGATGACCAGGCACGGGGTCCGGAAGCCGAGGCCGACCGGGCCCGCGATGCCGCCCGCGCTCGACGGGAGGGGGCCGGTGAGGTACTCCCCCGCCGACCCGGCCGGCGCGGCGGGCGGCGGTACGTGGTCGAAGAAGCCGCCGTTCTCGTCGTAGTTCACGATGAAAACGGTCTGAGCCCAGACCGCGGGGTTGGAGACGAGGATGCTCAGGATCTGCTGGACCAGGTACTCGCCCCATTCCGGCGGCGCGGCGGGGTGCTCGCACTCCGCCAGCGGCGGGACGATCCACGACACCGAGGGCAGCGTGCCGTTCTTCACGTCGCTTTTGAAGTCACCCGGGTAGCTGGGCGTGAGGCCCCTGGCGATCAGCTCGAGCCCGGTGACCGAGAGCGGGTTGGTGTAGTTCTTGAAGTACGAGAGCACGCCAAGGCCGAGCAGGCCGGTGGGGTCGTTGTAGACCTTCCAGCTCACCCCGGCTTCGAGCAGCGCCTCGGGCATCGTCTTCCAGTTCAGCGCGCCGGTCATCGCCACCCGGTCGGCGGCGGTGGTGATCACCGGGCCGCCCGCCTGCCCGGCCGGGTCGATCCATGCCGACATCGCCATCAGCCGGTTCGGGTCCGTCGGGCCGAGCACGGAGCAGAAGTAGTTGTCGCAGACCGTGAACGCGTCGGCGAGCGCGTAGTAGAAGGCGAGTTCGGAGCGGGTGAAGTAGCCCATGGTGACCGGGCCGTTGGTGCTGCCGTCCGCTGCCAGGTGGGCCCTGACGAACGAGTCCATCGCGCCGTTGTTCCAGCTCTGGTGCTGCGTCACCCAGCCGTGCGAGATGTCGTTGGTAGCCTCGCCGTTCTCCGCCGGCGGGTTGTTGAGCAGGCGGAACGGCTGCATGTAGCCGCTGGCGTCGGCACCGGTTCCGGGCTGGTAGCCGTACTGGTCGAAGACCGGCCTGCCGCCCGCCTGCTTGAGCACGCCGGGGTCGGAGAAGCCGCGCACACCCGACAGCGTGCCGAAGTAGTGATCGAAGGAGCGGTTTTCCTGCATCAGGATGACGATGTGCCTGACGTCGCTCAGGCTCGCGCTGCCGGCCGCGGCGGTCACCTTGTCGAGGAGCCTGGCCTGCGCGCTGGTGACCTTGGACGGGCCGCCGGCCCGGGCGGCGGCCCGGGCCGCGGCGGCGCCGAGGGCCGCGGCGGCACCTCCGGCCATGAACACGCGCCTGGTCGTCTCGTCCTTAGCCTGCTCCGGCGCATCGTCCTTAGCCTGCTCCGGCGCATCGTCCTTAGCCTGCTCCGGCGCATCGTCCTTAGCCTGCTCCGGCGCATCCGGCCCCGTGCTGCCCTGCTCGCTCATGGACCCTCCCGGCTGTCAGGCCGATCACGATCCGCTGACTCGCGGTGGCCCGAGCGTAGGAGCGGGAGTTTGCCGTTGCCTAGCCGGCCGCTGACGCTTCAGTAACCTACGGCGGAACAGAGCCGGCCAGCAGGGGCATGCCAGTTCCAACTCGGCCGCCCCCGGACCTCTCGCCGCGGCATTGGGTGTCTTTTCCGGCGGTATACGCCGGAAAAGACACCCAATGATCACCGCGGCACGGAAACCGCCGGCCTGAGGTTCAGGCACCGGTGACGAAACGGGCGGCGCGAGGGGCGCCATGCCGTATCGGAGCGCGCACGGCGGGCCGCCGGAGCGCGCACGGCGGGCCGCAGGCTACATATCCCCCATATCCTCCATATCCTCCGCCGGCCCCATGGGGGTCAGCTTCCGTCGCGCAGGTCGGGCGGCGCGCCCGGCTTATAGGTGATGTTGTCGAACACCGCCGTGCACCCGGGACCGTTGGGCGACTGGGCGAGGAACCCCACCCGCGCGCCGGACGCTTCGCCGAGCGTGAAGTAGCGCAGCAGCCGCCACCAGGCGCCGTCCTCGGACGCGTGGAACGCCCACGCCCGGCCAGACCGGGTGATCCGCAGCCACAGGGGGCCGCCCGCCGCCTCGAAGGAGTTGCTGTCATCGGAGGTGCCCCGGGTCACCACGGTCACCGCGGTCGGCCGCCGCTGCGGGGACAGTTCGTAGCACAGCTTGGCCCAGCGGCGCTCGGACAGGTACAGCAGCAGGGCGCCGGCGTCGAAGACATTGCCGAACTCCACGCTGACCCGTGCGGCGAACGTGAAGTCCTGGTCGCCCGGCAGCCCGGTCAGCCGCCCGGCGTCGGGCCGCGCGCTCTCCTCGCCCGCCGGATCGATGAACAGGTCGGACTTGGCGCCGCAGGTCAGGGTGAGCGTCCCTGCCGACACGACGGCCTCGCATGCCGGGCTCCCCGACGGCTCAAGGAGAAACGGCACTCCCGGAAGGACCAGATCGGTCATTGAGGCAGTGTCCCACGGACCGGCGGTATCCCGGACATCGCGCGGGATAGGCGGCCCGGCCGTCAAGCCGGACATCGCGGGATAGGCGGCCCGCGGCCGCGGCCGCCGGGGAGCCCTGGCGCGCGCCGCCGGCGTCCCGGCGGGGGTTGCATGGTCATGCACTGATATGCATATAATTTCATCGTGTCCAAGGTGCTCAGCTCCCTCCCTGTCGGCGAACGCGTCGGGATCGCCTTTTCCGGCGGCCTCGACACCTCCGTGGCGGTCGCGTGGATGCGCGAGAAGGGCGCGGTTCCGTGCACCTACACCGCCGACCTCGGCCAGTACGACGAGCCCGACATCGCCTCGGTGCCCGGGCGCGCGGCGGCGTACGGGGCGGAGACCGCCCGGCTCGTCGACTGCCGCGCCGCCCTGGTGGAGGAAGGTCTGGCGGCGCTGGCCTGCGGGGCCTTCCACATCCGGTCCGCCGGCCGCGCCTACTTCAACACCACCCCGCTCGGGCGGGCCGTCGCGGGCACGCTGCTGGTGCGCGCGATGCTCTCCGACGGCGTGCAGATCTGGGGCGACGGCTCCACCTTCAAGGGCAACGACATCGAGCGGTTCTACCGGTACGGCCTGCTGGCCAACCCGTCCCTGCGGATCTACAAGCCGTGGCTGGACGCCGACTTCGTCAGCGAGCTCGGGGGCCGCAAGGAGATGTCGCAGTGGCTGCTCGCCCGGGGCCTGCCGTACCGGGCGAGCACGGAGAAGGCCTACTCCACCGACGCGAACATCTGGGGCGCGACCCACGAGGCCAAGGCGCTGGAGCACCTCGGCACCAGCATCGAGATCGTCGAGCCGATCATGGGCGTGCGGTTCTGGGAGCCCGCCGTCGAGATAGCCCCCGAGGACGTCACGATCGGCTTCGAGCACGGGCGGCCGGTGACCATCAACGGCCAGAAGTTCGCCTCGCCCGTCGACCTGGTGCTCGAGGCGAACGCCATCGGCGGCCGGCACGGCCTGGGCATGTCCGACCAGATCGAGAACCGGATCATCGAGGCCAAGAGCCGGGGCATCTACGAGGCGCCGGGCATGGCGCTGCTGCACGCGGCGTACGAGCGGCTGGTCAACGCCATCCACAACGAGGACACCCTGGCCGCCTACCACAACGAGGGGCGGCGGCTGGGCAGGCTGCTGTACGAAGGCCGCTGGCTGGATCCGCAGGCGCTGATGCTGCGCGAGTCGTTGCAGCGCTGGGTGGCGACGGCGGTGACCGGCGAGGTGACCCTGCGGCTGCGGCGCGGCGAGGACTACTCCATCCTCGACACGGCGGGCCCCGCGTTCAGCTACCACCCGGACAAGCTGTCCATGGAGCGGACCGACGACCCCGCCTTCGGGCCGGCCGACCGCATCGGCCAGCTGACCATGCGCAACCTCGACATCGCCGATTCCCGGGCCAGGCTTGAGCAGTACTCCGCGCTCGGCATGTTCGGGAGCCCCTCGACCCAGCTCATCGGCGCCCTGCCCGCGGGCGGAGCCGAGGCGATCGCCGCCGGCGGCGTCACCGGTGACGGCGAGCTGCTCGACCGCGCCGCGCTGGAGTCCGGCACGGACTGACGGCCGGCCGGCGTGCCGCTGAGACGGCCGCGCCGGGAGTTATGGTCGTGATCATGGATATCGGATTCGGCGCTCCGGTGGCGGGCGCCTGGGCGACACCGCGTAACCTCACAGAGTTCGCGCGGCGGGCGGAGCGGCTCGGCTACCGCTCGCTGTGGACGTTCCAGCGGCTCCTGGTGCCGTCGGGCACCACGATGGCACCGGTCTACCGAAGCGTGCTCGACCCGGTCGCGGCGCTCGGCTACATCGCCGCGGTGACATCGTCGATCCGGCTCGGCGTCGCGGTCGTCAACCACCCGTTCGTGTCGCCGCTGCTGCTCGCCAAGCAGGCGGCGACGATCGACGTCCTGTCGGGCGGGCGGCTCGACCTGGGCATCGGGAACGGCTGGCTGGCGGCGGAGTTCACCGGGTCCGGCGCGCCGATGGCACGCCGGGGGGCGCGGGCCGAGGAGTACCTGGCGGCGCTGCGGGCGCTGTGGACCAGCGACGAGGGCTTCCGCGGCTCGTTCTACCAGATCCCGCCCGGCCGTCAGGACCCGCGGCCGGTACAGCGGCCCGGGCCGCCGGTCCTGCTCGGCGGCATGTCGCGGCCGGCGATGGAGCGGGCCGGGCGGATCGCCGACGGATGGGTCACCGCGAGCAGCGCCGACCTGTCGAAGATCGCCGAGGCCGCCAAGGTGGTCCAGGAGACCGCCGCCGCGGCCGGGCGCGGGCCGGTGCGGATCGTCTGCCGCGGCGTGGTCCGGGCGGGGAAGCCTGTGCTGTCCGCTGGGCAGCGGGTGCTGCTGTCCGGGAGCTATGAGCAGATCAGGGAGGACACCGCGTGGCTGGGCAGCTGCGGCGTCACCGAGGTGTTCTACGACCTGAACTGGGATCGGCTGGTCGGGGACCCGGCCGCTGACGAGGGCCGCGCCGTGCTGCGGGCAAGCGAGGCGCTCGAGGCGCTGGCGCCGGATGGCCGGCTATGACCGGCGCGGTGCGGATAGGGATCCTCGGCACCGCCCGGATCGCCGCCCGGGCGCTCATCGCGCCCGGGCGCGCCGTCCGGTCGGTGACGGTGGCCGCGGTGGCGGCGCGGGACAAGGCCCGCGCCGAGTCGTTCGCGCTGCAACACGGGCTGCCGGTTGCCCATGGCTCCTATGAGCTGCTCCTCAGCGACCCCGGCATCGACGCCGTCTACATGCCGCTGCCGAACGCGCTGCACGCGCCGTGGACGCTGCGGGCCATCGAGGCGGGCAAGCACGTGCTGTGCGAGAAGCCGCTCACGTCGAACGCCGCCGAGGCGTCGTCCGTCGCGGCCGCCGCCGACGCCTCCGGGCTGGTCGTGATGGAGGCGATGCACTACCGCTACCACCCGCTCGTCCAGCGGATGGTTTCGCTGGTCCGCGCGGGCGAGATCGGCGCGCTGCGGCACATCCAGTGCTGGACCAGCTGGCCGGTGCCCGACCCGGCCGACATCCGGTACGACTACGCGCTCGGCGGCGGCGCGCTGATGGACGGCGGCTGTTACGCCATCGACTGCCTGCGGCTGGTGGCCGGGGCGGCCGGCGCCGGCGAGCCCTCGGTCGCCGGGGCGCTGGCCGACCCGCTTCCCGGCGAGCCGGTGGACAGGGCCATGGCGGTGCGGCTCGCCTTCCCGGGCGGGCTGACGGGCTGGCTCGAGTCCTCCCTCACCCGGGAAGGCGAATTCCGTGCCGACGTGCACGTCATCGGATCGGCGGGCCAGCTGTGGCTGAGCAACTTCGTCAACGCGCACGCGGGGCGCCTGGTGATGATCCGGAACGGGGCCGTGGTGTCTGACGAGCGGGCTGCCGATCTGCGCCGGACCAGGGACGCGGGCGACGCCACGTTCGCCTGGCAGCTGCGCGCGTTCTCGGCCGCCGTGACGGACGGTGCCCCGTTCCCGACGACCGCGGCGAACGCGGCCGGGACGATGCGGGTGATCGACGAGGCGTACCGGGCGGCGGGGCTGCCGGTCCGCGGGCCGGCCGGGGGTTAGCGCCTATGGCGGCGCGGCGCCATGACGTTCGCGGGCGAGCCTCACCGGGAACCCGCTACACGCCTTCCCGGTGAGCTATCGCGGCGGCTTCGGTGCGGCTGGCGGCGCCTAGCTTGGCCAGGATGTTGGAGACGTGCACGCTTGCGGTCTTGGGGGTGATGAACAGCTCGGCGCCGATCTCGCGGTTGGACAGGCCGCGGGCGAGCAGGCGGAGCACCTCGCGTTCGCGGCCGGTCAGGACGTCGGTCGCGCCCCGGAAGGAGCGGCCGCCGCGCACGCCCTGGCCGGCGCGGCCGGCGTCGAGGCGGGCACGGCGGGCCAGGTCACCGAGCGCGGCGGACAGCGGCGCGGCGCGCAGCCGCGCCGCCGTGGCGGCCGCGGCCCGCCAGGCCGACGCCGCCTCGTCGCGGCGGCCGGCCTCGGCCAGCGCCTCGGCCAGCCGCCACTGGGTCCGCGCCGTCTCGTACGCGTAGCCGGGACCGAACGCGGCGAGCACCGCTTCCCAGGCCGCCGGCGAGTTCGCGCCGCGGGCCCGGTCGTATTCGGCCGCGCAGCGGGCGAGCCAGCCCCGCCCTTCCGGGCCGAGCACCTTCTTCGGCCGCGCCGGGTGCCGCGCGCCGGTGCGGGCCAGGTCGAGCAGCGCCGCCGCGGCGGCGGCCTCCGCCGCCGCGGCGTCAAGGTCGCCGGCCGCGCGCATCGCGCAGGCCCGGTCGGCGCGCGCGCTCAGCGCGATCGCCGCCACCCGGATGACCGAGGGGCTGTGCGACGGCCACGAGTCCGCGCTGATCGCGGCCGCGGCGTGCGACAGCGCCAGATCGTGGTCACCGCGCCAGAGCGCCTGCTCGGCGAGCAGGCCCCGGGCGATGTAGGCGACGAAGATGTCGTCCCAGAACGGCTCGAGCCAGGTCCGCCGCTCGTCGGCCGCCGGGTTGCCCCTGGCCACGTCGATGAACAGCGCCATCGAGGACAGCACCGCCTCGGGCTGGCTGGTGACCCGGACCGGGTAGCCGTCGGCGAGCTCCTGGGCGTGGTCCCAGCATCCGTCCGCGTAGTGCGCCTGGAAGTGCAGGTGCTGGAGGTCCAGGCCGAACGGCGCGAGGCCCAGCCCTTCCTCGTCCGCCCGCTGGACGCCGCAGTGCGCGATGGCCGCCGCCTCGGCGAGCTCGCCCCGGGCGAGATGCTCCGCGGCGAGGTTGTACGCGGCCCGCAGTTCCACGCCGAGCACCCGCGCCGTGGCGGCCTGCTGGTACGCCGCGGTGAACATGCCGATGGCCTCGTCGGAGTTGCCTGCCCGGCTGCTCAGCTGGCCGATCGTGACCAGCGTATCCGCCTCGACCGAAGGCGCGTCCGACCTCCGCGCGACCTGGCGGGCGCGCCGCGCCCACTCAAGCGCCACGCCGTAGCCGCCCTCCACCATCAGCGCGATCGCGTAGGTCGCCATCGCCCGCGCCAGGTACCAGGTGGGCGGGTCGGCCGGCGTCTCGCGGACCGTCTCCCTGGCGACCCGGAGCGCCTCGGCGAACCACTCCTTGTCCTCTGCCTGGAGCAGGTAGTAGGCCAGCCGCTCGCCGACGCGGGTGCGGAGCCCGGGATCATCGTCGGCGGCGGCATCGCCCGGCGGCGGGAGCAGCCCGCGGATCCGCCGCAGCAGGTGGACCGCGCGCGGCACGTCGCCGCTGGCCGCGGCCGCCAGCGCGGACTTCAGGCCCAGCTTCCCGCGGCTCATCCCGGCCAGCGCCGCCGCTTCGTCCACCCGGTCCCACAAGGCGAGCGCCCGGTCGTAGTGCCGGTGCGCCTCGGCGGGCGCGCCGAGGCGTTCGGCTTCCTCCCCGGCGCGGATCGAGGCGGTGAACGCACCGGGCACGTCGTGGCTGGCCAGGCTGTGGTGCGCCAGCTCGGCGGCCGCACCGGGCACCTCGGACACGACCGCGGCAAGCCGGGCGTGCAGGCGGGTCCGCTCCCCCGGCAGCAGGTCGTTGTACACCGCCTCGCGCATGAGCGCGTGCCTGAACGCGTACCCGTCCATCCCGTCGGGGACGAGCAGCTGGTGCGCGAGTGCCTCCCGCACCGCCTGGTCGTAGGCGTCGTCCGGCAGCCCGGACGCGGCGCGGACGAGGTCGTCCGATATCCGCCGCCCGGCCACCGCCGCCGCCCGGAGCACCTGCTGGGCAGCGTCGGACACGCGTTCCACCCGTGACAGCAGCAACGCCGCGAGCCCGGACGGCAGCGCGCCGGCGGGCCCGGACGCCGTCGCGGCGAGCAGTTCCTCGGCGTAGTACGCGTTGCCCTCGGCCCGCTCGACGATGTGGTTCAAGGTGGCGGCGGAGAGGCGGCCGCTTCCGTTCGGAAGCGATGAAAGATGCTCGGCCAGCGCGGACGGGGGCAGCGCGCCGAGCTCTACCGCCACCACCGACGGGAGCCTTTGCAGATCGGCGAGCAGGAGACGGAACGGGTGGCGGCGGTGCAGGTCGTCGGTCCGGTAGGTGCCGATCGTGGCGACGCGTTCGCGGTGCAGCATGCGGAGCAGGAACGTGACCAGGTCGCGGGTGGACGCGTCGGCCCAGTGCAGGTCCTCGAGGATGAGCAGGACGGGCTTGTCAGCGGCGAGCTCGGCCAGCAGCCCGAGCACGGCCCCGAACATCTGCTGCCTGGTCAGGCCCGCCCAGTCCCCTTCGGCCCGCTGGCCGTCGCCGCCGTCGGGCAGCAGCCGGGCGAGCACCGGGCGCGCCTTGACCGTGGCTTCGAGTTCGGGCGAGGCGGTGCGGAGCGCGTCGGCGAACGGCAGGTAGGGCACGCTGTCACCGATCTCGGCGCACTGCCCGCACAGCACCGTGAAGCCCCGCTCCGTGGCGAGGGTGGCCGCCTCCGTCACCAGGCGCGACTTGCCCACTCCGGCGTCCCCGCCGACGAGCGCGGCGACCGCGCGGCCCTTCCCGGCCTCGTCCAGCAACCCGCGCAGCCGGGCGAGCTCGGCGTCGCGGCCTACGAGTGTCGCCATATCCCCATTATCCGTGAGCGGGTATCGCACCTTCGAATCAATTAATCTCACAGGCATGGAGAAGGTGACCAGAACCGAAGCGCAGTGGCGGGAGCTGCTCACTGCCGAGGAGTACCGGGTGCTCAGGCAGGCGGGGACCGAGGCGCCGTTCACCGGCGAGTACACCGACACCAAGACGACCGGCGTCTACAGGTGCCGGGCGTGCGGCGCGGAGCTGTTCCGTTCCGACGCCAAGTTCGAGTCGCACTGCGGATGGCCGTCGTTCTACGAGCCGAGTTCAGCCGACGCCGTCACGCTGCACGAGGACCGGTCGCACGGGATGATCCGGGTCGAGGCCCGGTGCGCGCGGTGCGACTCGCACCTCGGGCACGTGTTCACCGGCGAGGGGTACGACACCCCTACCGACGAGCGGTGGTGCATCAACTCGATCTCCCTGACGCTGGAGCCGGCGGAGTGACGCTGGAGCCGGCCGGGCAGGGGCCTTAGCCGGCTATTCGCCGCCCTGGTAGCGGCGGCTGCGCTTGGTCTCGGCGCGGCGGCGCTTGTCTCGCAGGCGGCGCTCCCTGGCCGCGCGGCTCGGCTTGGTCGGGACGCGCGGCCGCGGCGGCGGGGCAAGGGCCTCGCGGAGCAGTTCGGCCAGCCGGGCCCGCGCCGCCTCGCGGTTCAGCAGCTGGCTGCGTTCGGCGGACGAGGCGACCGTGAGCACGCCGTCGGTGAGCCGGCCGGCCAGCCGGCGCAGGGCGCGTTCCCGGTCGCGTTCGGGCAGGCTGGGCGAGCGCCGCACGTCGAACGAGAGCTCGACCCGGCTGTCGGTGGTGTTGACCGACTGCCCGCCGGGTCCTGAGGAGCGGGAGAAGCGCTCGTGCAGCTCGCCGGCCGGGATCACCAGCCGGCTGGTCACGCGCAGATCTTCGGCCATGGCTTCCAGCATGGCCGGCCCGCCGGGCGCTCCGCGCCGCCGGGCGCGTCCTTCCGGCATAAGCGGGTATAGCGGGCCGAGCCGGACGCGCGTGATCCTCCTTGGCGGGTGAGTCGGCAGCGGGCCGCCCGGAGTGACAATCTCCTGGTGACGATGCCGACCGATCCGCGGGCCCTGCTGCGTTCGCGCAGCTACCTGATGCTGCTGGCGCTGGCCGCGGCCATCGGCGCGCCCGTCTCCGCGGTGGCGTACGGGTACCTGGCCCTGGTCGGCTGCCTGCAGAAAGAGGTCTTCACCCGCCTTCCGCACGGCCTGGGCTTCCATACAGAGCCTGCCTGGTGGCCGCTGCCCGTGCTGGCCGTCGGCGGGGTGCTCGCCGGGCTGGGGATCAGGTACCTGCCCGGCCGGGGCGGCCCCTCGCCGGCCGGCGGCTTCACGCTGCACGGCCCGCCGACCGCGGAACAGCTTCCCGGGGTGATCCTGGTGTCGCTGGCGACGCTGATCTTCGGTGCCGTGCTGGGCCCGGAGATGCCGCTGATCGCGCTGGGCGGCGGGCTCGCCGCGCTGGCGGTGCGCCTGGCCCGCCGGGACGCCCCGGACCGGGTACGCGCGGTGGCCGCGTCCGCGGGGAGCTTCGCGGCCATCAGCACGCTGCTCGGATCGCCGCTCACCGGGGCGTTCCTGCTGATGGAGGCATCCGGGCTGGGCGGGCAGGCGCTGGGCATGGTGCTGCTGCCCGGCCTGCTCGCCTCGGGGGTGGGCTCGCTGATCTTCACCGGCCTGGACGCCTGGAGCGGCCTGGGCTCGTTCTCCCTCGCCATTCCGGACGTGCCGCACTTCGGCCGCCCGAGCCTGGCCGAGTTCGGCTGGGCCGTGGTCATCGGCGTGGCGGCGGCCCTGGCCGGCTCGGCGGTCCGCCGGCTCGCGCCGCTGCTGCACGGCTACGCCGCCCGGCGGGTGCTGGTCACGACGCCGCTGGCCGGGCTGCTCGCCGCCGCGCTGGCGGTCGCGTACACGGAGGGCACCGGCAAGCCGTCGTCGGACGTGCTGTTCTCGGGGCAGAGCACGCTCCCGGTGCTGGTCCAGCACGCCGCCGGCTACACCGTGGGCGCCCTGCTCCTGCTGGCGGCGGGCAAGGGGCTGGCCTACATCGCCTCCCTCGCCGCCTTCCGCGGCGGGCCGACGTTCCCGGCGCTGCTCATCGGCGCGGCGGGCGGCATCGCCCTGTCCCGCCTGCCCGGCCTGCCGCTGGTCGCGGGGGCGGCCATGGGCGTGGGCGCGATGGCCGCGGTCATGCTGACGCTCCCGCTGACCTCGGTCCTGCTCGCCGCCATCTTGTTCCCCGGCAGCGCGCTCACGCTCACGCCGCTGGTGATCGTGGCCGTGGTCGTCGCCCACGTCACCGCGGCCCGGCTGGCCCCGGGCGACGGCAGCCGGCCGGCGGTCCCGGCTCAGGCGGCCGCGCCGGCTCAGGCGGCCGCGCCGGCCGGCGAGGCGGCCGCCCCCGGGGCCGTCGCCGATCCCCAATCGTGATACAAGCCCGCAACCGGCCGCGTGCGCGGCGCCGTCAAAGGGGCATGCACAGACACATCGTGGCTCCCCGCCGGCGGCCCGGCGCCGCCTGGGCCCCGGGGCTGATAGTCCTCGCCATGGCGGCGCTGGCCGGCTGCTCGTCCGGCGGATCGTCCAGCTCGGCTCCGGCCGCCGCAGTGCCGGGTGCCGCGGTGCCGGGTGCCGCGGTGCCGGGTGCCGCCGCGGCCCACGCCCAGGCCAACGGGGCGGCCGCCGGGGCCGCCGAACCCGCGGCCGGAGCCGGAGCGGCGAGCGCGGGCAGCGCGGCAGGCACCGGGCAAGCCGCCCCGGCCGCGCGGCTCGCGCCAGCAGGCCAGCAGCTCATCTACACCGCGCAGCTCACAGTGCGGGCGCGTGACGTCGCCGCGGCGATCTCCCGCGCGACGTCGATCGCGGCCAGCGCGGGAGGCTACGTCTCGGCCGAGAACGCGAGCAGCGACCCGGGCCACCCGGCCCAGTCCACCGCGACCATCGAGCTCAAGATCCCGGTGGCCGCCTACCCGGCGGCGCTGGGCGAGCTGTCCGGCGGCTCGCTGGGCACGCGGCTGTCATTGCAGCAGCAGGCACAGGACGTGACGCAGCAGGTCGCCGACACCGACAGCCGGGTCGCCTCCGACGAGGCGGCGATCGCCCAGCTGCGGGCGCTGCTCTCCCACGCCGGATCGGTCGGGGAGCTGCTGAGCGTGCAGAACCAGATCAACTCCGAGGAGTCCGACCTCGAGGCGATGCAGGCGCAGCAGCGCGCGCTGAACCGCGAGACCGCGTACGCCACGGTCACGGTGACCATCCTCGGGCCGCTGGCAGTCAGCAAGCCGCCCAGGCCGAAGCCCGCGCCCGGCCTGGCAGACGGCCTGTCCGCCGGCTGGCACGCGTTCCGCGTCACGCTGTCCTGGCTGCTCGCGGCCGCCGGCGCGGCCGCCCCGTTCGCCGCCGTCGCCGCGGTCCTCGGTTATCTCGCCTACCGGGGCCGCCGCTGGCTCAGGAGCCGCGCCCGCCTCGGCGGCTAGCCGCCCAGACGGCCGCCAGCCAGGCGGTCAGGTGTCCTGCTCCCTGGCCGCCGGCGTCCGCTCGAACACGTAGTACAGGGCGACCACGCCGGACAGGCCGAGCGCCGCCGGGGCGCTGACGAACGCGATCGCGATGACCAGCAGGTAGACCAGCCCCCCGGACATGAACCGGAGCCGGGCTTCCCAGCGCTTCTCCGGAGGCACCCGGACCCGGGTCCGCCCCTCCCCCAGCGACCACTCCAGCATCGAGGCGAAGCCGGCCGACATCCCCTCCAGCACGACCCCGTAGCCGGCGACGGCGAGCTTGGCGTCGAAGCCGCCGGGCGCGAGATAGTCGGCCACCGTCCCGGTCACGACCGGAAGCAGCACCACGAACAGCAGCAGTAGCAGGTTCAAGAACAGCAGCGTCCGGGTGACCACCGCGACATTGGACACCAGCGCGTGGTGGTTGACCCAGATGATGCCGATCGTGAAGAAGCTGATCAGGTACGCGACATAACCCGGCCACTTGGCCGCGAGCTGGTGCGCGAGCGCCCCGTGGCCCGGTCCGGCGACCGCGAGGTTGAGGGCGAGCAGCGTGATGGCCACCGCGAATACGCCGTCGCTGAACGCCTCGAGCCTGCCCCGGTCCATCCGGCGGGTCCGGGCGGATCACGCGAGATCGGCGACGAGTTCCGCGGGCGGCTTGCGGCGCCCGGTGAAGAACGGGATCTCCACCCGCGTGTGCCGCCTGGCGTCCGCGCCGCGCAGGTGCCGCATCAGGTCGACGATCCGGTGCAGTTCGTCGGCCTCGAACGCGAGCATCCACTCGTAGTCGTTCAGCGAGAAGCACGTGACGGTGTTCGCCCGCACGTCCGGGTATTCGCGCGCCATCATGCCGTGCTGGGCGAGCATCCGGCGCCGCTCCGCCGGGTCGAGCAGGTACCACTCGTAGGACCGGACGAACGGGTACACGCTCACGTAGTTCCGCGGCTCCTCCCCGGCGAGGAACGCCGGGATGTGCCCCTTGTTGAACTCCGCGGGCCGGTGCAGCGCCATGGCGCTCCACACCGGCTCGGACGCGCGGCCGAGCGCCGTGCGGCGGAACCGGACGTACATCTCCTGCAGCTCGTCGGAGGTCGGCGCTATCCACCACAGCATGTAGTCCGCGTCGGCGCGCATGCCCTGCAGGTCGTAGCAGCCGCGGGTGACGATCCCCTTGCCCGCTGCCTGGTCGAGCACCTCGGCGAGCTCGGCCGCCGCGGTCTCGCGGCCACCGTCCCCGTCGAGCGCGGCCCGGTCCGACACGCGGAACACCGACCACACGGTGTACCGGATGAGCTCGTTCAGTTCCCGCGCCTTCAACCGCTTCTCGTCATCAGCCATGCTCTAAATCCTATTTCCCGGCATTCCGAACGTACGCGCGGTGCCCGCGGACAGGTACGCGGTCACCTGCCCGGCGGCCGAACGCGCGGTCGCCACGCACGCGGGGATGCCCACCCCGCCGTAGGCGGCGCCCGCGACCGCGAGGCCGGGCTGCCCGGCCACGGCCGCACGGATGCCCTCGACCCGGTCGAGGTGGCCGACGTTGTACTGCGGCAGCGCGCCGCCCCAGCGGGTCACCCGGTGCGCGACGGGGGCCTTCGCGATCCCGGTCGCCTCCGCCAGCTCGGCGGCGGCCAGGGCGGCCAGGTCCGCGTCGTCGCGCTGCAGGAGCGCGGCCTCGCCGGCCCTTCCGATGGAGCAGCGAACGACGTGCACCGGGGCGTGCCCGGTGAGGTGCGGCCACTTCACCGTGGAGAACGTGGCGGCCTTGACCGCCTTGCCGTCGACGGCCGGGACGAGGTAGCCGCTGCGCGTCTGGTCCGGGAAGTCCTCCTCGCGGTAGGCCAGCGTGACGATCGCCATGCTCGCGTAGGGGATCTGCGCCAGGCGGGCGGCCGCGGCGGGGACCGCGTCTTTGAGCAGGCGCGCCGCGGGCGCGGCCGGGACGGCGAGGATGACCGCGTCGGCGTCGAGGTACTCCGGATCGGCGGCCGGCCCGACGGTGAGCCGCCAGCCGGTTTCCGTCCGGCTGAGCTCCCGGACGATCGCGCCGGTGCGGATGCCGGCGCCCGAGGCCCTCGCGACCGCCTCCGGCAGCGAGCCGAGCCCGGCGGTGAGCGTGACGAAGACCGGGGCCGGCTTCGCCGGCGGCTGCGGCGGCGGGGCGGCGGGGACCAGCGAGGCGGCGGCCTCGGTGAGCGTCGCGTGCTTCCTGGCGGCGGCGGCGAGCGGGCCGAGCGTCGCCTCGAAGGACAGGTCCTCGCTGCGGCCGGCGTACACGCCGCCGAGCAGCGGGTCGACCAGCCGGTCGACGACCTCGGCGCCCAGGCGGCTGCCGACGTACTCCGCGACCGAGACGTCGCCCGGTTCCGGCGGCAGCCGGGCCTCGCGCCGCGCGCGGGCGGCCCCGTCGGGGGACACGACGCCGGTGGCGGCCAGCTCGCCGGCGTCGGCGGGCACGCCCATGAACTGCCGCCGCGGCAGGGGCCGCAGCTTCCCCCGGGTGTAGATCGCGCTCGACGTCACGCCCGCCGGGACGAGATCCCCGCCCAGGCCTGTTGCTGTTATCAGCTCGATGCCCTCCGGCCGCCGGGCGAGCAGCGCCTCCGCCCCCTCGTCCACCGGCACCCCGGCGACCTCGGACGCGGACAGCTTCCCTCCAAGCCGCGGCGAGCCCTCAAGCAGGGTGACGCGGACGGGCTCGTCCCTGAGAAAGAACGCGGCGGCGAGTCCGGTGATCCCGCCTCCGACAACGACCACGTGCGCGGGTGCGCCAACCGTCATGGACCTAAGCCTGCCACAGCCGCCGCCGTCCCATGATCGCGTAAGGATTTTGCACCTATACCGTAAAAAATCTTCATGATGAATTATTTTTCGGTTCGTGCGGCCGCCCAGGTCAGGCCGCCGGCCCCGGAGCGGGTGCGCGTGTGGCGGGCGCGGCTCCCGCGGCGTCCGGGAACCCCGGGCGCGCCCGCCGGCGGCGGATCCGGGCATCACAGGAGCGCGGGCACATCGGACAGGGAGCGGACGACCGGGAAGCCGGAGCCGGAGACCTGCCCGTCCAGGTCGCCGCGCGCGATCCGGATGGCCCGCACGCCGGCCGCCTCGGCGCCGGCGCAGTAGCCCGGCTGGTCGTCGACCATGACGGCGTCCGCGGCGGCGACGCCGAGCTCCTCAAGGGCGCAGGCGTAGATGTCCGGGAACGGCTTGATGGAGCCGACCTCGCAGGACAGGATCGCCGCGTCGACGAGCGGGATGACGCCCAGGTAGTCCAGCAGCGGCCGCGTGGTGTTCCCGCAGTTGCTGACCAGCGCGATCGAGATGCCCTGCGCCCTCAGCCTGCCGAAGAACGGGACCGTGTCCTCGTAGAGGCGGCAGTGCTCCCGCATGAGTTCGCAGTCCAGGCGGACGAGCTCCGCCACCAGCCCGGGCTCCGGGTCAACCCCGCAGGCCAGCAGCGTCTGCTCGAACGAGCCTGCGACGGTGAGTTTCCCACGGTCCCGTTCGGTATGAGCCCTGAGCCACTCCGTAAGCCACAGATCCGTGTCCACCCCCGCGAACGCCGTCAGCGCGCGTGCCCGCGCCGCGAAGTCCGAAGTCAGGATGGTGTCGTAGACGTCGACGAGGCATGCCCGGGTCACGGGGTCAGGCCTGCCGGAGCTTGGCGCGGAGCAGGCTGACCTCGTCGCCGGCGAAGCCGTTGCCGGCCAGCCACGCCGTCAGGCCGCCGTAGCGGACGTGCAGCTGATCGAGGAACGCCTTCATCGTCTCCTCCCGCGGCAGGTGCGCGCGCACGGGCCTGCTGGTGACGTCGCCGGCGTACGTCTTTGACCTGCTCAGCCGCTCGATGATGGCGTCGATCCGCTCGCCGGTCGCCATGTAGTCGGCCACGATCGCCTCCGGCATCACCCCGGCCACGGTGAGCGCGAGCGCGACGATCACGCCGGTCCGGTCCTTGCCCGCTGCGCAGTGCACGATCGCCGCGCCCGGCGAGGTCGCGATCGACCGCAGCGCGCCGGTCACCTCCTCCGGGCGCTCCTCCAGGTATCCCAGGTAGTGGCCGCACATGACGTCGTCGGGAAAGCGGGACCGGTCGCGAGCGGCCTTGCTGACCAGGAGCGCTTCGGCTACCGCGTCGGTACGGGAGCCGAGTTCGGGCAGGACCGGATGGTAGGCGTGGCGCACGCCGGGCACCGCGTCCAGGGGGCCGGGGCCCTCGAGCTCGACCTCGGCCGTGGTGCGCAGGTCCACGACCGTGGTCACGCCTATCTCCCCGACGAGCTTGCGCACGTCCGCGGGCGACAGCTCCTGCAGGTTCTCCGCACGCAGCAGCCGCCCGTAAGCGGTCTGCCCGCCATCCCCGGTCGGCAGCCCGCCCACGTCCCGGACGTTGACAGCACCCTCAAGATCGATCCACGCCATGACCTCATTGTCCCATTTCCGTGTCAGGGCCTGACACCGGGCGATGTCGAAGCCTGGGTGAACACTCCGCTAGCGGCTCCCGCTGGCGGCTCCCGCTGGCGGCTCCCGCTAGCGGCCCAGGTAGGCGAGCACGGCGAGCACGCGGCGGTTGTCGTCGTCGGACGGCTGCAAGTCCAGCTTGGCGAAGATCGCCGCGGTGTGCTTGGCCACGGCGCGTTCGGTGACGACGAGCCGGGCGGCGATCGCCGCGTTGGAGCGGCCCTCGGCCATGAGCCCGAGGACCTCGCGCTCGCGGGGGCTCAGCCTGGACAGCGGGCTCTGCGCGGCGGCGTTGCGGGCCAGCAGCCGGGCGATGACCTCCGGGTCCATGACGGTCCCCCCGCCCGCGACCCGCCTGACCGCGTCGGTGAACTGGTCCCCGTCGAGCACGCGGTCCTTGAGCAGGTAGCCGACCGCGCCCGCGCCGTCGGCCAGCAGTTCGCGCGCGTACAGCTGCTCGACGTACTGGGACAGCACCAGGACCGGCAGGCCGGGCACCTCCCTGCGCGCGTCCAGCGCCGCGCGCAGCCCCTCGTCGGTGAAGGTCGGCGGCAGCCGGACGTCCACCACCGCCACGTCGGGGCGGCCGGCGCGCACCGCCGCGATGAAGTCCGCGCCGCCCGCGACGGCGGCGGCGACCTCGAACCCGTAGGCCTCGAGCAGCCGGATCAGGCCGTCGCGGAGCAGGAACAGGTCCTCGGCTATGACAACGCGCACGGCACTTCCATGGTGACGACCGTGGGACCGCCGGCCGGGCTGGACACCGCGAGCACGCCGTCGAACGCGGCCAGCCTGCGCTCGACGCCGCGCAGGCCCGTGCCGCGTCGCGGATCCGCGCCGCCGGCGCCGTCATCGGAGACGCTGATCCGCAGGTTCCCCGAAGAATGCCGCATATCGACCTCGGCGGCGTGCGCGCCCGCGTGCTTGGCCACGTTCGCCAGCAGCTCGCTGACCGCGAAGTACGCGGCCGACTCCACCGGCGCCGGCGGCCGGCCGTCAAGCGAGCCGGTCACCCGCACCCGCAGCGGGCTGTCCAGGGCCAGCGCGCGGAGCGCGTCCGCCAGGCCCCGGTCGGCGAGCACCGGCGGGTGGATGCCGCGCACCAGGTCGCGCAGTTCGGCGAGCGCCTTGGCGGAGGCGTCCCTGGCCTCGATGAGCAGGGCGCGCGCCGCGGCCGGGTCGGTGTCGATCAGCCGTCCGGCGGCATCCAGCGTGAGGCCCATCGCGACCAGCCGGGCCTGCGCCCCGTCGTGCAGGTCGCGCTCGATGCGGCGCAGCTCCGCCGCCCCGGTGTCCAGCGTCTCGCGCCGGGTCTGGGCCAGGTGCCTGACGCGCAGCTCCAGCTCGGCCTGCCCGGACGGGGCGAGCACCAGCCGGGCCAGCCCGCCGTAGCCGCGCAGCAGCCACGGCCCGGACCACAGCCCGAGCGCCGCGAACGCCAGGCCGATGATGGCCAGCACCAGGGGCGTGTTGCCGGGAAAGGGCGGCGGCGGTACCAGGCGCTGCAGGCCGCTGAACGGGGCGAGGCTGCCCAGCGCCGGGATGAGGAAGGCGACCACGCCGGTCCCCGCGAGCGTTGCCGGCACGAGCAGCAGTACCGGGCCCGCGGCCGCGTTCACGGCGAGCCACGCCAGGTCCCGCCAGGTCCCCTCGTCGCCGAGCAGCCAGCTCATCCGCTGCTGGTAGCCGAGCCGTCCCGGGCCGGCGGGCCGGGGCGCGTAGGCGCTCGCGACCGGCACGCCGCACCAGCGCGCGGACAGGTGCCTCGTCAGCATGGCCAGCCTCCGTATGGCCAGCAGCGCGGCGGGCAGCACGAAACGGCAGCAGCCCACCCCGATGAGGGCGGCAAGCAGGTCCCGCGGCGTATCGTTGCCGGTGCCGATGCCGTGGCTGACGAGGTTGCCGATCAGGCGCCCGAGGCCGAGCGCGGTGAGGGCCGGCGGCCCGGCGACGGCCGCCAGCAGCGCCGCCCCGGCCAGCAGCGGGCCGACGAACCCGACGGCCCGGGCCAGCGCGAGCAGGCCCCCGCCGACGCCACGCCGCATGCCGGGGCCGCGGACCGCCGGACGCGAGGCCGCTGTCGTCATCGCCGCCTCCGATTCACATGCCCAGTGTGCCCCGCCCCGGCCGGGAGCGCAGTGTCCCCGGGTCCCGGACCGGGGGTGTACCTATGTCCACCCCGCGGACGCCGCCCAGCCGTATGTCGCCGCGGCCGGCCGGTTTCCTACGGTAACCAGCCATGAACGTCATCGAAACCAGCCTGCTGGGCAAGCGGTACCGCCGCACGTGGGCGCTGCGGGACTGCACGCTCGGCATCCCCGGCGGCCATATCGTCGCCCTCGTCGGCCCCAACGGCGCGGGCAAGACCACGCTGCTCACCCTCGCCGTCGGCCTGACCAGGCCCACCGCGGGCACGGTCACCGTGCTCGGCGGCGAGCCCGCCGGCTCCCCGGAGGCGCTCGACCGGATCGCCTTCGTCGCCCAGGACGCGCCCCTGTACCGGAACCTGCCGGCCGCGGACATGCTGCGCGTCGCCCGCAACCTGAACCGGCGCTGGGACCAGCGGTACGCGGCGGCCCGCCTGGAGCGGCTGGGCATCCCGGCGCGGCAGAAGGTCGGCGAGCTGTCCGGCGGGCAGAAGGCGCAGCTCGCGCTGACGATCGCGCTGGCGCGCCGGCCCGCCCTGCTGGTCCTGGACGAGCCGCTGGCCTCCCTCGACCCCGTGGCCAGGGACGACTTCCTGGCGTCCGTCGTCGAGGCGGCCGAGGGCGAGGGCATCTCGGTGGTGCTGTCCTCGCACGTGCTCGCCGAGCTCGAACGCGTCGCCACGTACCTGGTGGTGCTCGCCCGCGGCGAGGTCCGGGTCGCCGGCCCCGTGCGCGGACTGCTCGCCTCGCACGGGGCCGGGCTGGAGGAGATAGCCCTCCGCTACCTGCGGGCGGGGGCTCCATCATCATCCCGAACGGAAGGTGCGCCATCGTGATATCGAGCGTTCCCGCGGTCCCGGCGGCGGCCGCCCGGCGGCGGCGTCCGGTCCCGTGGACCCAGCTCGCCTGGGTGGCGCTGCGGCAGCGCCGCGGCGCCGTCATCGGCACGTCCGTCCTGCTGGGCGTGTTCGCCGTGTACCTGCTGATCATGGCGATCATCCAGGACAGCGCCTACGCGGCCGTGACGGCCTGCCATCCGGCCGCCGCGCTGAAATGCCAGCAGCTCGCGCAGGCGTTCTCCCGGAACTACTGGGGCGGCAGCGGGTCGGCGGTGCAAAGCGGCGGCGCGCAGACCGTGTCCAGCCTGCTGCTGGCGATCCCGGTGCTGCTCGGCGCATTCGCGGGCGCGCCGCTGCTGGCCAGGGAGCTGGAGAGCGGGACGTTCCGGTTCGCCTGGACGCAGGGAGCGGGGCGGACCCGGTGGGCGGTCGCCACGCTGGTGCTGCCGGCCGCGCTGCTGACCGCGGCGACCGGGGCGTTCACCGCCCTGTTCTACTGGTACTTCCGGCCGTTCCTGGCGGACGGGCAGGTCAGCGAGATGCTGCCGCTGGCGTTCGGGCTGCTCGGGGTGGCGTTCGCGGCGTGGACCCTGTTCGCCTACGCCGCGGCCGCGTTCCTGGGGACGGTGCTGCGGCGGACGGTGCCGGCGATGGCGGTCACGATCGTGGTCTACATCGCGCTCGCCCTCGCGGCCGCGACCGCCATCAGGCCGCACTACGAGACTCCGGTCACCGTGGCTGGCTGGAACGGCAGCGCCGGCGCCGGGTGGGTGACCGGCAGCTGGGTCAAGGCGCCGGACGGGCGGGTGCTGAGCCAGGGGGACCTCGCCTCCCTGTCCCGGCACCTGCCGGCCAGCGTGCAGAACTCCCCCAGCCCGGACGCGTTCACCAACTGGCTGACCCAGCATGGCTACACCTTGTGGCAGTCGGTGCAGCCGGACTCGCGGTTCTGGCGGTTCCAGCTCACCGAGGGCGGCTGGCTGCTGGCGGCCAGCGCGGTCCTCATCGCGGGGACCGTGTGGCTGGTCCGGCGGCGCGGAGCGTGACGAGCCGGAGATGACGCCGGAACTCGCGGTCCGCGCGGAGGCCACATGGTTCCGAAAGACTCACGGGGCGCATGTGCCGGAATGAGACTTGCGAGGATCCGCCGGCGGTGCCGGCCAACCGAGCGCTAGCGAAAAATATTTCATTACGAAAGAAAGGACGGCTATAGGTGTAGAAATCTTACGTGATCATGGCGGGAGCGGGAAAAGTTTCAACCTCAGGTTCGGGCAATCCGGGCTTAACGGGCGCGCGGGAGCGGGGAGCGCGCTCGATCCAGCTAACGGGGGTAAACGCTCTGGGGAAGGCGGGACGCGAGGGTCGCCAGGCGCCTGTGTGACCGGCGGGTCCGCCTCGCGGGCGGCGGTCACGGGGGTGGTGACCGGCGGGTCCGCCTCGCGGGCGGCGGTCAGGCGGCTGGTGAACGGTCAGGCCGGACTCGCGGGGCGGCGGTCAGGCGGGGGTGCGGGCGGAGGCGGAGTGGACCAGGTCCGCGAGGCGGGCCAGGATGTCCGGGCTGGTCTCGGGGAGGACGCCGTGGCCGAGGTTGAAGACGTGGCCCTCGGCGCGGCGGCCGCGGAGCAGCACGTCGCGGGCACGGGATTCCACCGCCTCCCAGGGCGCGAGCAGTACCGCGGGGTCCAGGTTGCCCTGCAGCGCCGTGCCGGGCGGGACACGGCGGGCCGCCTCGTCGAGGGGGACCCGCCAGTCGACGCCGACCACGTCCGCGCCGGCCTCGCCGAGCAGGCCGAGCAGCTCCCCCGTCCCGACGCCGAAGTGGATCCGCGGCACCCCGTACGGCTCCAGGGCGGCGAAGATCCGGCTGGTGTGCGGCAGGATCGCCTGCCGGTAGTCCTCGGGGCCGACCGCGCCCACCCAGGAGTCGAACAGCTGCACCGCCGACGCCCCGGCCTCGATCTGCACCTGGAGGAACGAGGCCGTGATGCCCGCCAGGGCGCCGAGCAGCCCGTGCCACAGCTCCGGGTCGCCGTACATCAGCGCCCTGGTGCGGTCGTGGTTCTTCGACGGACCGCCCTCGATCAGGTAGGACGCCAGCGTGAACGGGCCGCCGGCGAAGCCGACCAGCGGCCGCTCGCCCAGCTCGCCGACCAGGGAGCGCACCGCCTCGGTGATGTACGGGACGTCGGCGGGCTCGAGCGGGCGCAGCCGGGAGAGGTCGCCGGCGTCGCGGAACGGCCGGGCGACGACCGGGCCGGTCCCTGGCTTGATGTCGACATCCACGCCGACCGCCCGCAGCGGCACCACGATGTCGCTGAACAGGATCGCCGCGTCCACGTCGTAGCGGCGCAGCGGCTGGAGGGTGATCTCGGTGACCAGCTCGGGCCGCGTGCACGAGTCGAGCATCGAGATGCCCTCCCGTACCCGGCGGTACTCCGGCAGCGACCGGCCCGCCTGGCGCATGAACCAGACCGGGGTGTACGGGACCGGTTCCCCCCGGCAGGCGCGGATGAAAGGCGAGTTCGTCTGGCGCTGTGTCACCTGCGGATTTTCTCACAGGTCACAGCCTCCTGAGATGGCAGCCCGGCGACACACGCCGAAGTTCCCCCGAAAGCACGGCCGGACGTGCCAAGATCAGACGAGGCGGCGCGGGAGCGATAAGGGAAGGCGGCGCGCGAAGGGCGCCCCGAGGCGAGCGGGAGGCCAGCGATGAGCAAGCCGCTTGGGAACTGCCCCGGTTGCGGTGGCGACGAGCCGTTCGAGCAGATCCACCCCGGTGGCTGCCCGGACGCGGACGGCGGCGACTGTCCCGAGTGGGCGTGCCCGGGGTGCGGAGCCGCGGTGATCATGAGCACGCTGCCCGGCGCGGGCGCCGCCGCGCATCGGCCCGTCCGTGCCGCTTAGCCGCGCCGCCGGACCGTCGGGCGGCCGCCTGCGCGCCACGTGCTGCCAGGAACGACGTACGCTCGGGCCATGAGGTTGGCGGACACGCCCGCACCGCTGCGGGCCCAGGGGAGCTCAGAGGAGCAGGCTGCCTCCCCGGGCGGGGAGTCCCCGGGGAACCGGCCCCCCGGGAATGACACGGACACGATCTTCGCGGCCGCGGTAGCGGCATTGCAGGCCGGCCGGGAAGCGGCGGCCGAGGTGCGGGACGACATCACATTCGAGGACTCGCCGGCCCCGCGGCGGCTCGCGCCGCACGCGGCTGCGATGGCCGCCACCGCGTACCGGGACGGCGAGGAGGTCGCCACCGGCCGGTTCATGCTGCTCTATGACCCGGCCGGCCAGGAGGGGTGGACCGGGGTGTTCCGCGTGGTCGCCCAGGTGCACGCGGACGTGGATCCTGAGATGGCCGAGGACCCGCTGCTCGGCGAGGTCGGCTGGAGCTGGCTCACCGACGCGCTCGGCGTGCACGCGCCGGGCTACTCCGCGCCAAGCGGGACGGTGACCCGGGTGATCACCGAGGGGTTCGGCGGCAAGGAGGGCGATCCGACCGTCAGCGGGTTCGAGCTGCGCGCCTCGTGGTGCCCGGCCGAAGACGAGCTCAGCGGGAACGTCCAGGCGTGGTGCGACCTGATCATCGCCGCCGCCGGCCTGCCGGCGCAGCCGCCGGGGACGCGGGCGCTGCGGCCCGGCGGGCGGCGCCGGTGACGCCGGGCGCCGCGGGGTTCGCCGACCAGGCCGAGGGCGCCGGACGGGACGAGGGCGCCGGACGGGACGTCATCGACCTGCTTGAGCCGCGGGACGGGCTGCCGCCGGTGACCAGCACGCCAGCGGGCCTGGCCGCGGCCGTCGAGCGGCTCGCCGCTGGCACCGGGCCGGTCGCGGTAGACGCCGAGCGCGCCTCCGGGTACCGGTACGGGCAGAAGGCATACCTCGTGCAGCTGCGCCGCGCGGGCGCCGGAACGGTGCTCATCGACCCGATCGCCTGCCCGGACCTGTCCGGCATGGACGCCGCGCTCGCCGGTGCCGAGGCCGTGCTGCACGCCGCGTCGCAGGACCTGCCGTGCCTCGCCGAGGTCGGCTACCGGCCGCGGCTGCTGTTCGACACCGAACTGGCCGGGCGGCTGCTCGGCTACCCGCGGGTGGCGCTCGGCACGATGCTGGAGGAAGTGCTCGGCTACCGGCTGGCGAAGGAGCACTCCGCCGCCGACTGGTCGGTGCGCCCGCTGTCGGAGGAGATGCTGCGGTACGCGGCGCTGGACGTGGAAGTCCTGATCGAGCTGCGGGACGCGCTCGCGCGGCAGCTCGGGGAGCAGGGCAAGATGGAGTGGGCGCGCCAGGAATTCGCCGCCATCGCGGCGGCCGCGCCGCCGCAGCCCCGGCCCGACCCGTGGCGCCGCACGTCCGGCATCCACAAGGTGCGCGCCAGGCGCGGGCTCGCGGTCGTCCGCGAGCTGTGGGAGGCCAGGGACGCGATCGCGCGCGAGGCGGACCTGTCGCCGCGGCGGGTGCTCGCCGACCAGGCGATCGTCGAGGCCGCCCGGCAGCTCCCGGCCAGCCGCCCGCAGCTGGAGCGGATCAGCGGGTTCACCGCGCGGAACGCACGCAGGCACACTGCGCGGTGGCTCGCCGCGGTGCAGCGGGCCCGCGCGCTGGCCGACAGCGAGCTGCCCGAGGTGGCCGGCGCCGCGGCCACCGGGCCGCCGCCCGCACACCGCTGGTCCGAGCGCGACCCGGCCGCGGCGGCGCGGCTGACCGCGGCCAGGGAGGCGGTCGGCGCGCTGGCGGCCGCGAACCGGCTGCCGGCCGAGAACCTGCTCTCCCCGGACGCGGTGCGCCGGCTCAGCTGGGAACCGCCGGACCCGGTCACGTCGGCCACGGTCGCCGAGGTGCTGGCCGGCTACGGCGCCCGCCCGTGGCAGACCGAGCTGACCGCCGGAGCGCTGGCGCGGGCGCTGGCAACGGCCGCCGTGTCCCCGGCTGACGGGAAGCCATGAGGGCCGTGCTCGCGGCCGGCCTGGCGGGGGCGGCCGGCAGGCCGCAGTTGCCGCCCTTCCTCTCCGCGGTGCAGGGACCGCTCGACCATTACGGCATCTGGGCGATCGGGCTGCTGCTCCTGCTTGAGAACATCGGCGTGCCCGTGATCCCCGGCGAGCTCGCCATGATCGCCGGCGCCATCTACGCGGGGGCCGGCCAGCTCAACGTGGTCGCGGTCGGCGTGGTGTCGGTGGCCGCCAGCATCGCGGGCGCCGCCATCGGGTACGCGGTCGGCCGCCTCGGCGGCCGGTCGCTGGTGCTGCGCCACGGCCGGTGGGTGTTCATCAGGGAGCATCACCTGGACCGGGCCGAGCAGGCCGTCGGCAGGTACGGGGGCGCGATCGTCATCGCGGCCCGGTACATCGTCGGGCTGCGCGAGCTCAACGGCATCATCTGCGGCGTAACCGGGATGCGCCCGGTCACGTTCATGGCGTTCAACGCGATCGGCGCGGTCGCGTGGGCCGCGACCTGGGTCAGCGCCGGCTACCTGGCCGGGGACCATATCGAGGCCATCTACGCCGACGTGACCAGGTACGCCCTGTACGTGGCCATCGGCGCGGCGGTCCTGCTGGCCGCCTGGGTCGCGGTCCGCCTGCGCCGCCGCTCCCGCGCCCGCGCGATGGGGCAGGCGTCGCCTCAGGCGTCCGACAGATCGTAGCGGTCGGCGGCGACCAGGGCGCCGCCGCGGGTGTGCAGGACCCAGCAGCCCGCCGTCGGCAGCGGCTCGTCCCAGTCCCCGGGCAGCGGCCGGCCGCCCGGCCCGCCGGCGCCGAGCGCCGCGGCCGCGGCCGCCCGCAGGACGGGCAGGTTCTCCCGGTGCGCGCAGATCACCACCGGTTCCCCGGCCGCCACCGCGTCCGAGACCAGGGCGGCCGCGGAGTCGCCGCCGTCCGTTCGGAATGACTGGACGTGCAGTGCCGGCACGGCCTGTACCGTGCCGCCGGACAGGCCGGCGTACGGACGGACGGACTCCAGGCAGCGCAGCGCGGGGGAGCTCAGCACGCGCGCGGCCGGGGCGAAGCAGGCGAGCAGGCCGGCCAGCGCGGCGGCGTCGGCGCGGCCGGCGTCGTCGAGCGGGCGCGCCGCGTCGTCCCGGTCCCAGCCGGGCTTGGGCACCGCCCTGGCGTGCCGGAGCAGGATCAGCGGCACCGTGGCGGCGGGCAGCCGGGCGAAGTCGTCGAGCACGCTGGCGTCGCGCGCGTAGGAGACGCGGCTCCGCGCCGCCGGCGGCGTCACCCAGTCGACCTGGTCCACCTCGGCGTTGGGGACGGCGGCTTCGTCGGTGCCGGTGACGCGCGCCGCCCAGTAATGGACCCGCTTGGGGCGGCCGCTCACCTGGTAGCGCACCGAGGTCAGCCGGCGGCCCAGCACGAGCCGGGCACCGCTTTCCTCTAGGACCTCGCGGACCGCGGTGACGGGGAGCAGCTCGCCGGGCTCGGCCTTGCCCTTGGGCAGCGACCAGTCGTCGTACTTCTTGCGATGGACGAGCAGCACCTCCGGCTCCCCGCCGTCCGGGGCCGGCCGCCAGGCGACCGCGCCAGCCGCCCTGATCAGCTTGCTGCCGGGCGGCTTGTTGTCAGGCATCTGAGCTGCGCCCTCGGCTCTTGTCTTTGATGAGGCTCTCCTGCACGTCGCGCAGCGGCTTGCCGTCCGCGTCCCGCGAATGCCTCACCCAGTTGCCGTCGCCATCCAGCCGCCACGAAGACGTGCCGTCGTCCATGCCCATGGCGATCAGCTCACGCAGCCTAGTGCAATGCGCGGGATCGGCGACCCGGACGAGCGCCTCCACCCGGCGGTCCAGGTTGCGGTGCATCATGTCCGCGCTGCCGATCCACACCTCATTGCCGGCCTGCGGGTCCTCGCCCGGCTCGGCGCCCGGGTCCGGCTCACCGGTGCCGAAGGCGTAGATCCGCGAGTGCTCAAGGAACCGGCCCAGGACGCTGCGCACCCGGATGTTCTCCGACAGGCCGGGCAGGCCGGGCCGGAGCGAGCACATGCCGCGGACCCACAGGTCGACCGGCACGCCGGCCTGCGAGGCCCGGTACAGCGCGTCGATCACCACCTCGTCGGTGATGGCGTTGCACTTGAACGCGATCTTCGCGGGCTTGCCCGCCCGCGCGCGGGCCGCCTGCCTGCCGATCCGCCCGACGATCCCGGCGCGCAGCGCCTCGGGGGCGACCAGCAGCCGCCGGTAGCCGCTCTTCCTGCTGTACCCGGTGAGGTGGTTGAACAGGTCCGTGACGTCCTCGCCGACCGCCGGGTCGGCGGTCAGCAGGCCGAAGTCCTCATACAGCCGCGCCGTCGTCGGATGATAGTTGCCGGTGCCGATATGGCAGTACCGCCTGAGCGTCCCGTCCGCTTCCTGGCGCACGATCAGCATCAGCTTGGCGTGCGTCTTCATCCCGACGAAGCCGTACACGACATGGCAGCCGGCCTCTTCGAGCTTGCGCGCCCAGATGATGTTCGCCCGCTCGTCGAACCTGGCCTTGATCTCCACCACCACGACGACCTGCTTGCCGGCCTCGGCGGCGTCGATCAGCGCGTCGACGATCGGCGACTCGCCGCTGGTCCGGTACAGCGTCTGCTTGATCGCCAGCACCCGCGGGTCCGCGGCGGCCTCCTCCACCAGCCGCTCCACGCTGGTGGTGAACGAGTCGTAGGGGTGGTGCACGAGCACGTCGCGCTCGCTCAGCGTCGCGAAGATGCTGCTGTCGGTGGGAAGCGCCCGCGTGGACGGGACGAAGGCGGGATAGCGCAGCTCGCCGATCGGCAGGTCCGCGATCGCGTTCAGGCCGGTCAGGTCCAGCGGGCCCGGGATCTTGAAGACCGCGTCGGCGGGGACGCCCAGTTCCTTGACGAGGCGGCCCAGCACGTCGTCGGACATGTCCTCCTCGACCTCAAGGCGCACCGCCGGCTCGAACCGCCGCTTGACGAGCTCGCGTTCCATCGCCTGGAGCAGGTTCTCCGTGACGTCCTCGTCCACCTCGAGCTCGCGGACCCGGGTCACCCGGAACACGTAGTGGTCGATGATGTCCATGCCGCCGAACAGCTGGCTCAGGTGCGCCGCGATCACGTCCTCGATCGGCACGTACCGGTACTGGGACACCTTGAGGAAACGCGACAGCAGCGGGGGCACCTTCACCCGGGCGAACATGGTGGCGCCGGTGCCCGGCTCGGCGAGCGTGACGGCGAGGTTGAGGGACAGGCCGGAGATGAACGGGAACGGGTGCGCCGGGTCGACCACGAGGGGGGTGAGCACCGGGTAGATCCGGTTCCTGAAGAGCTCGGTCAGGTTGTCCCGCTCGGCCTGGGACAGTTCCTTCCAGCGGAGGATCTCGATCTTGTGCTCGGCCAGCTTGGGCTGGATGAGGTCGGTGAAGACCGCCGAGTGCCGCTTGGTGAGGTCGCCCGCGGTGGCCAGGGTGTTCTTCAGCACCTGCACCGCCATCTGGGAGCCCGCGCCCTCCACCGGGAAGCCCGCGACCATCCGGCGCATCAGGCCGGCCACCCGGACCATGAAGAACTCGTCCAGGTTGGACGCGAAGATGGCGAGGAACCGCACGCGTTCGAGCAGCGGCGTCTCCTCGTCCTCGGCGAGTTCCAGAACCCGCTGGTTGAACCGGACCCAGCTCTGCTCGCGGTCGAGGTACCGGTCAGGAGGCAGGTCGGGGCCGCGGTGGTCCGAATGCGGGGCGGCCGCCTGGCCGCCGGCCTCCTCCCCGTGCGGGGGCCCCGTGCCCTGGTTCGATATCTCCGCTAGCTGCGTTCGCTCCTGGCCGGACTGCAACGGCGGCTCGCCTGGCGCGATCCCCGTCTCGCTGACGCTCATGGTCACCATTGTCCCCGGGGACCGGACGGGCGAAAACGGGCCGCTGCCCCCGGGGACCGGAGGGGCGAAAACGGGCCGCCGCGCCGCCGTGTCCGGGCGCCGGCGGCCCCGGAGGGCGCGCGGGGCCAGCAGGGCGCTCGTCTTGGGAAGGGCAGCCGGTGATCAGCGGCGGCTTTGCGCTAGCCGGTGCCGCGGAGGGCCTGGGCGGGGGCAAGGCGGGCGGCGCGCAGGGCGGGGTAGCAGCCGGCCAGGGCGCCGACGGCCACCGCGACGCCGAGGGAGCCCCACAGCGAGTCGGCGGGCAGCAGTACCGCCCAGCCGTGCGCCTTCGCGACGCCGGTGACCACCGCCGCGCCGATGGCGATGCCGCTCGCGCCGCCGAGGGCGGACAGCAGCACCGCCTCGGTGATGAACTGCGCGCCGACATGGCCGCGGGCGGCGCCGAGCGCCCGGCGCAGGCCGATCTCGCCGCGGCGTTCCAGCACGGAGATGACCATGACGTTGGCGATGCCGAGCCCGCCCGCCAGGATCGCGATCGCGCCGAGGCCGAGGAACAGCGTGGTGCTCGAGTTCTGCACCGCGAGCCGCGCGGTGAGCGCGGCGGACGGCTGGCTGACCTGCACCTGCTCCGGGTGGTCCGGCCAGGCGGCGGGGGCGAGCAGGGCGGCGGCCTGCGCGGTCTGGTCGGTGACCGTGCGCACGTAGATCCGGCTCGGGTGACCGTCGTAGCCGAACAGGGCGGCGGCGGCAGGGAAGCCGACGAGGACGGACGTGTCCAGTTCCGGCGCCAGCGGGACCGGCGAGAGGATGCCGGCCGCGGTCAGCCAGGCGCCGCCGCCGGACGGGCCGGCGGCCCAGAACCGCTCGCCGGGGCGGGCGATGCCGAGGGAGACGGCCGCCTGGTAGCCGAGCACGGCCAGCGGGTAGCGGCCCGTGGCGGCGCGGAACGCGCCGGCGCGGAGCGCGCCGCCGACCGCGGCGAGCAGGCCGGGGCCGCAGGCGCGCAGATCGAGGCCGTTGGTGGCGTAGCCGGGCATCTTGTCGGTGCGGAAGACGGAATAGCCGGTGAGTTCCGCGGTCGGGGCGACGGCGGTCACGCCGGCGGTGCGGCCGATCATGCCGGGTGCCGTGGCCGGCAGTTCCGTCTCCTGCCCGGACAGGCTCTGGCCGTTGGTGACGACGAGCATGTTGGTGCCGGTCCGGTCGATCTCGGCCAGCAGGGCGGACTCGCTTGACCGGGTGATGCCGAGCACGCCGACGACGGCGGCGATGCCGATCGCCACCGCGGCGGCGGACAGCGCGGCGCGCAGCTTGCGGGACCGCAGGCCGAAGGTAGCCGACCTGATCAGGTCGCTGGCGCGGAAGACAGAGCGCTCGGTCATGGGGTGCCCTCCGCCGTGGCTGGCTGGGCCGGTGTTCCGGGATGGACCTGGCCGTCCCTGATCGTGACCTGGCGGTGTGCCGCCGCGGCCACGGCCGGGTCGTGGGTGACGATCACGACCGTGGTGCCCTCGGCGTTGAGCTGGGTAAGCAGCCGCATGACCGTCGCGCCGGACGCCGAGTCGAGGTTTCCGGTCGGCTCGTCGGCGATCACGATGGCGGGCTCGCCGACCACGGCGCGGGCGATCGCGACCCGCTGCCGCTCGCCGCCGGACAGCTGTCCGGCCTTGTGCCGCATCCGGTGCGCCAGGCCGATGCGGCACAAGAGCCCGGCGGCGGCACGCCGGCGGGCGGCCGCCGGGATGCCCCGGTAGAGCAGGCCAGTGGCGACGTTCTCTATCGCGGTCAGCTGGTCCATCAGGAAGAACTGCTGGAACACCATGCCGATGCGGTAGGCGCGCAGGCCGGCCAGCGCGCGGTCACCCAGCCGTGCGACCGGCTGGCCGGTTATCCGGATCTCCCCGGTGGTGGGGCGGTCCAGGGCGGCCATCAGGTGCACCAGCGTGGACTTGCCGGAGCCGGACGGGCCGGTGATCGCGATCAGCTCGCCGCCGTGGACGGTGAGGCTGACATCGCGGAGCGCGCCGGGCGTGCCGGGGTAGGACTTGCTGACCCGGTCCAGCTCGAGGACGGGGAAGAAGGCGGACACGCCGGCGGAGCCGTCGGCGGAAGGGGCGGCGGCGCTGAAGGTCATGACGCTGGCACCTCCACCGCGGTGCCGGCCGCGATGTGCGGGCCGGTGATCGCGACCTGGCTGTCCACGTCGTCGAACAGGCCGGGGGTCACCGTGACGTTCCTGGGCCGTCCGCCGGATACCACGGTGACCTGGTAGCTGCCGCCCGGGCCGGGCAGCAGCGCGCTGATCGGCACTATCAGCGCGTCCGGCTGCTCTGCCGTGGTGACCGCGACCTGCACGGACGCGCCGTTGTACTGGGCGAGCGAGCGGCCGGTCCGCACCACGGCGGTGGTCTGCGGCTGGCCGCCGGACCCGCCGCCCCCGCCGGACCCGCCGCCCCCGCCGGACCCGGCCGGGGCGCCGCTGCCGCCGGACCCGCCGGCCGGCGTGGTGCTCACGCTGAGCACGCGGCCGGGGGCGACCGACCCGTCCGGCAGCGTCACGTCGACCCGCTGGCCCGGCCGCACCGCGTATCCCTCGCCGGCCGTCAAGGTGACCGTCACCACCGGCGTGGTTGACGTGACGTCAAGCACCTGCGCGCCGAGGGTGACGGGGGCGCCCGCCTCGGCCAGCTGCTGTGACACCTGGACCGGGCCGGGCAGGAAAGCCACCTGGCCGAGGGTGAGCTCCCCGGTCACGGTCCAGCCCAGCGCCGTCTGCCAGCGCTCCACGGCCGCCTCGGTCGCCGAGTCGTACCTGCCGTCCACGGTGATGGCATGGTAGGGGTCATAGCCCAGGGCGATCAGGTCGCGCTGGAGTTCGGTGACGTCCGGGCCGCCGGCCATGCCCAGGTAGAACGAGCGCCAGGCGGGCGTGCCGCCGCGCAGCAGCATGACGTCCTGGCCGTCCACGGCGTACAGCGGATGACCGGGGCGGATGACCGTGCCGACGGCGGGCACCCAGGTGAGGGTGCCGGCGGCCGCGGCGTAGACGGTGACCGGGCTGGGGTAGCCGACGGTGCCGGCGTCGTCCTCGCGGACGCGGAGCGTGCCCTGCTGGACGGCCGCCGTGGACAGCGGGACCGCGGCGGGCTGCTGGCCGGATCCGGCGGCGGCGGTCCCATGGTGGCTGAACGGGCCATAGCCGAACGCCCAGCCGCCGGCCGCCGCGCCGGCCGCCACGGCGGCAGTGACTGCGGCCACGGACCGGATCATGAGCTTCGCACCCCGCCGAACGTGTCGTACCGCCGGCACGCCTGGATCCCGGCGAACACCGGGCCGGTCTTGCCCATGTGGGCGTACGGCGTCGTGGACAGCGGGAACGTCCCGTCCGGCCGGGGGTCGGGCCAGCCGGGCAGGCCGTGCTGCCGCATGCACGCGGAGAACAGCCTGGCCTGCGCCAGCTGCGCCGGGGTCAGCGGCCCGGATTGCTGGCCGGCGCGCGGCGGCAGCTGGCGGAGAATGTTCCCGCAGGCGTGCTCCGTCTGCGTCGCCGCCTGCTTGACCTGATCCTGGGCGGCGCCGAGAACGAGCTCGCCGTTGGCGTCGATCCGCGGGTCAGGGAAGTCGGGGAAGCCGTGCGTGCGGACGCACTGGCCGTAGTCGTCCAGGATCCGCTGTGCCTGCGCGCTGCTCCCCCGGCCCGCGCCGGCGCCGCCGCCCGCGCCCGCCGCCGTGGCGGCGGGAGCCCCGGCCGCGGTGGCCGGGCTGCCGCCTCCGCCGCACCCGGCGAGCGCCATGGCGAGCAGCGCGGCGACCGCGGCGAGCGGTGCTGCCGCGCCCCGGGGGCCGCGTCCTGATGAGGTCTTCGCATATGCGGGGTATCTGCGCCTGGCAGGCATGGTCCGCCTCGCTTTCCGTTCGCGCGTCCGGGCCTGGTTCTCACGGCTGGCCGGCCCTGGTGCCATGGCGCCGTGGTTACCGCTGAGCCTGCCGTCTGGCCGCCGCTGGCCGCGTCTGGCGACGGTACCGTTCGGGTCGGCCGCCACGCCGGCGGCCGCGGCGGGGAGGTATGCCGCAGGGCGGAACCCCGGATCAGCCCTGCGGCGGATGCCCGCCGCAGGGGGGCGCGGTTACGCTGGCCAATGGGATGAAACCGCCGTTCCGGGGGCCGCTGGCCCCGCCGCTGGCGCTGCTGCGCCGGCCCGTCGCGCTCGACGCAGGCCTGGCGCTGCTGCTTGGCGCGCTGACGTTGCAGGCCGGGTGGCAGTACCTCGCGCCTGGCGCGGACGCGAACCCGAAGCTGGCGTTCACGTTCGGGTCCGCGGCCGCGCTGCACTGGCGCGCGCTGTCCTGGGCCGCGGCGATCGCTGCCGAGCTGGGCGCCCTGCCGCTGCGGCGGCGGTTCCCGTTCGCGGTCCTGCTGGTCACGACGGTGCTCGCGACGACGCACGCCGAGCTGCTCCCGCCCACCCCGGCGCCCGCCGACATCGCGGTCGCGGTCGCCGTCTACGGCGTGGCCGGATCGCTGCCCCGGCTGACGTCGTTCGCGCTGGTGGCGTCCGCGCTGGCGGCCGCCACCGTGGTGGCCTGGACGGCCATCGGCGTGCTGGGCGGATCTTTCGCCTCCGTCACCCCCTCGGCCAAGGCCCTGACGTTCTGGCCGGCCAAGTCCGAGCTGCTCATCGTGCCGCTGCTGGTGATCGCCTTCGCCTGGGTCGTCGGTTACAGCGCGCGGACCCGGCGCGCCTACCTCGCCGAGGTGGAACAGCGGGCCCGTGACGCCGAACGGGACCGGGACCGGCGAGCCGAGCTCGCCGCCGCCGAGGAACGCGAGCGGATCGCCCGCGAGCTGCACGACGTCGTCGCGCACGCGCTGAGCGTCATAGTCGTCCAGGCGCAGGGCGCGGGCTCGGCGCTGCGCCGCCAGCAGGTCGCGCGGGCCGACGCGGCACTCGGCGCTATCATCGCCACCGGGCGCGGCGCGCTCGCCGAGACCCGGCGCGCCATCGGCGCCGTCCGGATGCCGCCGGCGGGGCTGGACGGCGCCGGGCTCGCGCCGCAGCCGCGGCTGGACGACCTGCCCGAGCTGGCCGAACGAGTCCGGCACGCGGGCACGCCCGTCGAGCTGACGGTGACCGGCCAGGTCCGGCCGCTGCCGCCGGGCATCGAGCTGTCCGCCTACCGGATCGTCCAGGAGGCGCTCACCAACACGATCCGGCACGCCGGCCCCGGCGCGGCCGCCTCGGTGTCCGTCGGCTTCTCCGCGCACGAGCTGACCCTGGAGATCGCCGATAACGGTCACCCCGAACGCCCGCCCGGCACCGCCCGCGCGCACGCCGGCCACGGGCTGACCGGCATGCGGCAGCGGGCCGCGATGCTCGGCGGCACCGTGTCCGCGGGGACGGCTCCCGAAGGCGGGTTCCGGGTGCGCGCCCGGCTGCCAATCCGCGCCCCCGACGGCACTTGCTCCGGGGCCGCCGCGGTCAGGGCCGCGGTCACAAAGGCCTGGGCGGACGCGGGCCGGGCCGCTGCCGACGGGGGGAACGCGGGGACTGGGAACGCGGGCCAGGCTCCCGCGGGGCGGCCGGGCGAACGGGATGGCACATGACGATCCGGGTGGTCCTCGCCGACGACCAGGCGCTGGTCCGCACCGGGTTCCGGATGATCCTCGACGGCGCGGACGACATCGAGGTGGCCGGCGAGGCGAGCGACGGTGCGGCGGCCGTCCGGGTAGCGGCCGAGGTGTCGCCGGACGTGGTGCTCATGGACATCCGGATGCCGGGTACCGACGGGATCACGGCGACCCGGCGCATCCGCGCCGCGGGGACGGGCCCGAAGGTGCTCATCCTGACCACCTTCGACCTGGACGAGTACGTGTACGCGGGGCTGCGCGCCGGAGCGAGCGGGTTCGTGCTCAAGGACGCGCTGGCCGCCGACCTGCTGTCGGCGGTCCGGGTCGTGGCGTCCGGCGAGGCGGTGGTCGCGCCCTCGGTGACCAGGCGGCTGATCGAGCGGTTCATCGGCCTGGGCGAGGACGGCGACGGCCCCGTCACGTCCGCCGAGGTGCTCGGCGTGCTCACCCCGCGCGAGCGGGAAACGCTCGCGCTGATCGCGCGGGGCCTGTCCAACGCGGAGATCGCGGGCCGCCTATTCCTCGGCGAGGGGACGGTGAAAACGCACGTCAGCCGGGTACTGGCCAAACTCGGCCTGCGGGACCGGATCCAGGCGGTGATCCTCGCCTACGAGACGGGGCTGGTCCGGGTCGGCCGCCCTGGCGAATGACGTGGCGCCGGCGCGGGTCCCTACCGCTCGCCCGGCCCCGGGGCCGCCGTGCCCGCGCCGGGCTGGATCGCCCTGACCCGCAGGTACACCGGCGCGCGCGGACCCGCGGCCGAACACGCCCGCATCACGTGCGGCACGTAACTGGCGGCCGACTGGCCGGGCGGAACGACGCGCAGTCCGGCCGCGGCCATCGGCCGGCACGGGCCGGCGGAGACGCTGGCGATCACGGCGGCGTGCGCGGTCGCGCCCGGGGCGAGCAGGACGCGGCGCGCGGCCGCCGAGGTGTCCCGGCCCGCCGCGTTGCCGACCAGGGCGCCGTCACCGCGATAGGCGGCCACCTGCGGGTAGCCGCTGAGGGTGCAGGCCGCGCCGGACACGTTGGTGAACTCCAGCCGGTACAAGGCCACGGCCCGGTCCGCCGGGGACGTGCCCGCCCCGACCGAGATGCGCAGCGTGGCGGTGGCGCATGCAGGCGTGCCGCTGGCACCCTGTTCCCTGGCCAGGTGCCTCGCGGACGTCAGCGCGGCGTGCGTAGGCGCGCCCCGGGTGAGGGTTACCGCGAGCGCGGCGGTGGCGGCGAACGCGACGACCGCGGCGACTCGCCAGCCGAGTCGGACCGATGCCCTCATCCTGCCCCCCTTGGGACGGCCAGCCCGTATCAACCATCTTTATCCCGCAATCGGGGTTCTGCCTAGGCCCGCGGGCGATCGGCCCGCGGCCGCCGCCTGGTTTCCCGGTTATGGCCAGACCGGTGCGCGCGTTCCGTATGATCATGTGGTAGGAATCACCTCCATCCACGGGCCGGCGTGTCCGGCTATGCCGGGCAGCGAAGTTTTCTATAATTCCTATATGATTAGTAGTTATCCTGACCGGGCCGTGCTTCTCCCGCGCCCGGGCGACGCGGTCATAGCCATCCCCCCGCCGGGGGCGGGTCCCGGATACTGGGTCGGCGCCCCCTCGGCGGTCCTGGCCGAGGAGGGCATCTATCTCGCCTGCCGGCTGCGCCGGCCGATAGGCAGCGGCCGGGGTTACGCCGTGGCCCTCGCCTTCGCGCGCGACGGAGTGAACTTCGAGACGCTGACGCTGATAACCAAGGAAGAGCTGGACACCGAATCGCTGGAGCGCCCGGAGCTCGTGCGCCTGCCCGACGGCCGGTGGCGGCTGTACCTGAGCTGTGCCACGGCCGGCACCAAGCACTGGCGGGTCGAGGTGGCCGACGCCGCGCATCCGGCCGAGTTCAGCGCACGGCGCTTCGATGTCATGCTCCCCGGCGATGTCACGAAGCGGGCCATCAAGGATCCGGTCATCCAGCGCCACGACGGCCGGTGGCATATGTGGGTGACGATTCACCCGCTGGCCGACCCGCTTGAAACCGACCAGATGTCAACTGAGTACGCCGCCAGCGAGAACGGGCTCGACTGGACCTGGCTGGGCACCGCGCTGTCGGGCCGGCCCGGCCAGTGGGACTCCCGCGGCACCCGGGTGACCGCGGTGCGTTTCGCCGGGGAGTCGGTGACGGCGTACTACGACGGCCGCGCGAGCGCCGCGGAGAACTACGAGGAGCGGACCGGCATCGCCTTCGGCAGCGATCCGGCGGCGCTGATCGCCGTACCGCAGCCGGGCGGCGGCCCCGCCGCCGCCTCGCCCTACCACGGCGGTGGCCTGCGTTACGTGGACCTGGTGGACCTGCCGGACGGGCGGACCCGGCTGTACTACGAGATGACCCAGCCGGACGGGTCGCACGCCCTGGTCACCGAATTGCGCTGACGCTCAGCCGGCTGCGCTGACGCTCACCGGACCGCCGGCCTACCGGATCCGGCCGTTCTTGGCCTGCCCCTGGCCGGGCGGGCGGGCGCCGACCAGGCCGCCGGAGCGGGCTCGCGGCGCCAGCCAGTCGCCGAAGTCCTCGCCGAGGACCTTCTCGAGCAGCTTGATGTCGTCCTCGAACTTCGGCAGCAGCGCCTGCCGCTGCTCCCAGCTGAGCGGCTGGCGCTCCCGGCGGCTGCGTTGCAGGAACCGCTCCAGCCGGCGCGTCGCCGCGGACGCGACGTTGCCGGGCAGCAGCCGGCCGACCGTGTCTCCCGCCCGCATGGCGAGCGAGACGGCGCGGTGAGCCAGCGTGCGCTCCGGGTGCGCGGTGACGTTCTCCCTGGGGATCTCACCGAGGACTCCTGCCTGCACGCCCAGGAAGGCGCAGATCCGGTCCAGCGTGGCGGCCGGCTCGTCGACGAGCCGGCGGTACCTGAGCACGAGCACCTGCTCGCGCGCGAACAGCGAGAAGGCGTAATCGAGCTGCTCGCCGTACCTGCCGAGCCGGGTGTAATGCCAGAACGACGCCCAGCCGGCCGCGATCCTGCGCTCTTCCGCGGCGCAGGCCCGGACGAAGTCGCCGACCGGTTCCAGGCCCGCCGACCACAGGTGCGTCCAGTTGGAATGCGCCCGCTCCACCGGGTCCCTGAGGACCACGATCAGCTTCGCCGCCGGGATCAGGCCCCTGATGCGGCGCAGCGCGGCGCGGTCGTACAGGTAGAGCGGCGTCGACTCGCCGCGCAGCGCGCCCGGCGGAGCCGCGTCGAACAGCGCCTCGTACCTGTCCCGCCGCCAGACGTGCTCCCGGTAGGTCAGCGCGTCCCCGGGGCCGCCTTTCGCCGGCGGCGGGCCGTCGGTCAGGAAGAATTTGGGTTCTTTGATGGGCGACATGTACAGGCCCGGATGCCGGGACAGCGCCGCGTGCAGGGCTGTCGTCCCTGCTTTCGGAACTCCGGCCACCAGGAAGTCAGGCAGTGCCACGTTCCCCCCTTGACGGCGGGCCAGGCTGGCAATTCTCGACTTTTTCGACGATGTTAATCGGAATAGCTCCACATGGTCAACGTGCTCCGCGCCTCCTGCCTTCTACCCAGATAGCCCGGGTTAACTCAGCGGTATGTGGAAACCCGCCGGCCTCGCGGGACCGCGCGGCGCCACGACCGCCCACAGGGCCTCCGAACACGCCTCGAGCAGGGGCCGCAGCGGCTCGAATTCACACCGCCGGCCGGGGGCCCCGGGATCCCCGCACGCCCACGGGCAGCCGTGCGGGCACACGAGGTCCGCAACGCCGCACAGCCGCCCTACCGGGCAGGTGAGCTGAGCCGCGGACGTCCTGCTCATGCCGGGCAGGACGGCGTGGATCTGCGCGAGCAGCGCGGGAACCGACATGAGCAGGCGCGCCAGCTCGCCGGCCGCCGCGGCGCGCCCGAGCCCGGCTGCCATCCGGTCCACCGAGTCGGCGAGCGCCGTCGCGCGGCTGACCAGCGGCTCCGCGGGGTACTTGCAGCAGGTCCCCAGGTCCAGGGCGGCGCACGGGTCGAGGCAGTCGGCGTGCAGCCACTCCGGGCGCAAGCGCCAGCCATCGCCATCGCCGTCGCCGTCGCCATCGCCATCGCCATCGCCATCGAAGCAGGGCTCGTCGCCGAATCCGAGCTCGCAATCGTCCCCGGGCAGCATTACGGCCTCCTTGTGTGATCGAACTTGCGTTCTAACCATACGATGGGGGTCTGACAAAACGGCGTCTCCCGGTGAGACGCCCCGGCAGCGGGCGTCGCGCGATCATTGACGCCGGAACGGCCAGCCGCCAGCGGGAGGACCGATGATCTTTATCACCGCCAAGTTCCAGATCCGGCCCGAAGACGCCGACCAGTGGCCGCGGATCGCCGCCGAGTTCACCGAGGCGACCAGGAAGGAGCCCGGCTGCCTGTGGTTCGACTGGTCCCGCAGCCTGGCCGACCCGAACGAATACGTCCTCGTCGAGGCCTTCCGCGATGCCGAGGCCGGCGCGGCGCACGTCCAGTCCGACCACTTCAAGAAGGCCCAGCGGGACCTGCCGCCGCACCTGGCCCGCACGCCCCGGATCATCAACGTCACGGTCCCGCAGGACGACTGGTCCCTGCTCGGCGAACTGGCCGTCTCCGAATAAAGATTCGCGGACCGGCCGCTTCGGCCTCAACGCGGCTGTCCGGGGCGCGCCGCCGGGACAGCCACACGCGATTGGCGCAAAATACCCGAACTTCAACTTCGGGTATCTCGGGCATGTGCCCCTTAACGGCGTACGCCGGGCGGATATCGCCCCGGCGTACACCCCTGAGCCGGGCGAAGCCCGGCAGGCCGCACCCGGTCAGCGCTCGGCGTCGGCGGCGAGCCTGGCGAGCTGGGCCAGTTGCAGCAGCTGGAGCAGGGCATCGCACCAGCGGTCGTCGGCGGGCCTGGCGTCGAACCGGCCGAGGCATTCGTTCACCGCGTCGAGCACCGCGGTGAAGATCGCGTCGTCGGCCGCGAACTGAGCGGGATCCCGGCCCGCGCCGGGTACGGCGCCCGCCGCGCGGTGCCTGTCCAGGATCTCCGCCGCCCTCCGGGCCATCGCAAGCCCGAGCGTCTCGGCCAGCACCAGGTGCTGCATGCCGAGGGCGCCGCCCCAGTCCCGCATGTCCGTTCCCTTCGCTGCCCGCTCCGCGGGCGGCCCCCGCCCGCGGCCGCTCCCCTACCATCATGGCGTTGGGTAGTGACTTTTTCGCGGAGAGTGAGGAAAGACGGCGGGCCGCCCGGCGGCGGGACCCCCCGTGCCAGGAGGCAGCCCCGGGGGGAAACCTAGGAGGCGGCTCCCTGGGTGAAGACGGAGTGCCCGAGGTCCGTGCTGTCCGGGCGGCAGGCGGACCAGAGGGCGTCGCGGCCGGGGAGCTTGACGCGCTCACCCCGGCCGAGCGACCTGGCCAGCTCGGCTTCGGCGGACTCGATGCGCAGCCACTCGTCGTAGGAGACCGGCCGCACGCCGCGCCCGGCGAGCACTCGCGCGAGGGGAGACTCCTCGCCGCCGGGCGCGCCGGAGCCGTCGGGCGCGCCGGAACCGCCGGGCGCGCCGGAACCGCCGGGCGCGCCGGGGGCGGCCTCGGGGAACCGGAGGAGCCCCGGCCGGGGCAGCGGCGCGTCGTCCTCGCCCGGGCCGCCCGCCAGGTCGGCGAGCAGCGCGCGCACCGTTTCCGCGGCGTCCGCCTTGTTCGTCCCGATGACACCGGTCGGGCCGCGCTTCAGCCAGCCCGCGACGTACTCGCCCGGCAGCGGCCGGCCGGTCTCGTCGAGGACGCGGCCGCCGGCGTTCGGCACGGTGCAGGAGCGCTGGTCGAACGGCACGCCGGGCAGCGGCACGCTCTGGTAGCCCACCGAACGCAGCACGAGCTGCGCCTCCAGCTCCTCGATCTCCCCCGTCCCCGCGAAGGTCCCGTCGGCGGTCAGCCGGGTGCGCTCCAGGCGGAGGCCGCCGGCCGTTCCGGATGACGACGGGAGGATCTCCACCGGGCGCAGCCAGAAACGGACCCGGAGCCTGCGCCCGCCGCCGTCCCGCCTCGACGCCCACTCGCGCATCGCGACCAGGTTGCCGCGGACGCGGCGATCCGACTCGGCCAGCTTCGCCGACTCCCCGGACGCGTCGAACCCGTTCAGGTCCAGCTCGGCGGGGTCCACCGATACCGTGACGCCGGGCAGTTCGCCCAGCTCGCGCAGTTCCTTGGTGGTGAACTTGGCGTGCGCGGGGCCGCGGCGGCCGATCATGTGCACCTCGCGCACCCTGCTCGCCCGCAGCACGTCGAGCACCGGCTCGGGGATGTCCGTCGCGTGCAGTTCACGCACGTCGCGGGCGAGGATGCGCGCCACGTCGACGGCCACGTTGCCGACGCCGATCACCGCGACCGACTCGGCGTTCAGCACGAACGCGGACGGGTCCAGGTCCGGGTGCCCGCAGTACCAGTTGACGAAGTCGGTGGCGGCGTAGCTGCCCGGCAGGTCCTCGCCACCGATGCCGAGCCTGCGGTCGCGCATCGCGCCGGTCGCGTACACCACCGCGTCGTAGCTGGCGAGCAGCTCTTCCCTGGTGACGTCCGTGCCGAACCGCACCCCGCCGAGGAAGGTGACGCCCGGGCTCTCAAGCACGCGCCGCAGGTAGTTCGCCACCGACTTGATCGACTTGTGGTCCGGCGCCACGCCATAGCGGACCAGGCCGTACGGCGTGGGCAGCCGGTCGAGCACGTCCACCTTGATCCGGGCCGGCGCCGCCAGCGCGGCCGCCTGCTTGATCAGCGCCTCGGCGGTGTACAGGCCGGCCGGACCCGAGCCGACCACGGCAACTCGCAGCATCGTCATCGCTTTCCTGTTGGCAAACCCGCCGGCCTGTCGTCGGCGCGTTTCTCGCGCCTGCTGACCCTAACGCTACTCGGGCAGGCGCTCTTCCGCCGCCTCCGCGCGCGCCGCCGCCGAGGGGGCGGGCGGCGACGGGGCGGGCGGCGTGCGCCGCGCGACCGCCTCGGTGAGCTGCCTGGCCAGGTGCTGCGGGCTCAGCCCGGCCGCCTCGAGGATCTCCTCGCGCGAGCCGTGGCCGAGAAACTCCTGCGGCAGGCCGAACGTCCTCACCGGGGTGTCCACGTCGTGGTCGCGCAGCAGCCGGGACACCGCGTCGCCGAAGCCGCCGGACCGCCCGTTGTCCTCCACCACCGCGACCAGCCGGTGCTCGCGGGCGGCGGCGATGACGGCCTCGTCCACCGGCTTGACCCAGCGCGGGTCGACGACGGTCACGCCGATGCCGTGGTCGGCGAGGCGCTTGCCGGCCGCCACGCAGGTGACGGCCATCGGGCCGGCGCCGAGGAGGAGGACGTCCCTGGCGGCGCCCTCGGCGGGCACCGCGAGGACGTCCATGCCGCCGAGCTTGCCGACCGCCTCGGCCTCCGGGCCGACGGTGCCCTTCGGCCAGCGCAGCACGGTCGGGCCGTCGCTGACCGCGATCGCCTCGCCCAGCAGCTCGGCGATCCGGCTGCCGTCGCGCGGAGCGGCCACCCTCAGGCCGGGAACGACCTGAAGGATCGAGCCGTCCCACATGCCGTTGTGGCTGGCGCCGTCCGGGCCGGTCACACCCGACCGGTCGAGCGTGACGGTGACGGGGAGCCTGTGCAGCGCCACGTCCATCAGCAGCTGGTCGAACGCCCTGTTGAGAAACGTCGAGTACAGCGCGACGACCGGGTGCAGGCCGCCCATCGCGAGGCCCGCCGCGCTGGTCAGCGCGTGCTGCTCGGCGATGCCCACGTCGTACACGCGATCGGGGTAGGCCGCCTTGAACGGGGCCAGCCCGACCGGGTGCAGCATCGCGGCGGTGACCGCCACGACGTCCGGCCTGCGGGCGCCGATCGCGACCATCTCGTCGGCGAACACGTCGGTCCAGGAGCGCTTGGGCGCTGACGGCTTGCCGGCCGCGCCGGCCGGCTTGCTGGGCGCGGGGGGGACCTGGTGGAGGCAGTCCTCCTCGTTCTGCTCGGCGAGCGGATAGCCGAAGCCCTTGCGGGTGATCGCGTGCACCAGGACCGGCCCCCCGTATTCGGCGGCCCTGCGCAGGGCATGCTCCATCATCGGCTCGTCATGGCCGTCGATCGGGCCGATGTACTTGATGCCGAGATCCTCGAACAGCACCTGCGGCTGGAGGAAGTCCTTCAGGCCCTTCTTGGCGCCGTGCAGCGCGCCGTAGAGCGGTTGCCCCACGATCGGGGTGCGGGTCACGGAGGTCTTGATGAGGTCGAGCACGCTCTCGTACCGCTGGCTGACCCGGATGCTGGCCAGGTGGCTGGCCAGGCCGCCGATCGTCGGCTGGTAGGAGCGTCCGTTGTCGTTGACCACGATGACGATCCTGGAGTCGCGCGCCACCGCGATGTTGTTCAGCGCTTCCCAGGCCATGCCGCCGGTCAGCGCGCCGTCCCCGATCACCGCGACGACGGTGCGGTCGTACTCGCCGCGCAGCTTGTAGGCCTTGGCCAGCCCGTCGGCGTAGGACAGGCTCGTGGAGGCGTGCGAGTTCTCCACCAGGTCGTGCTCGGACTCCGCGCGGGACGGGTAGCCCGACAGGCCGCCCGCCTGGCGCAGGGTGTGGAACTCGGAGTGCCGCCCGGTCAGCAGCTTGTGCACGTATGCCTGGTGACCGGTGTCGAAGATCAGCTTGTCCTTCGGCGAGTCGAACACCCGGTGCAGCGCGATGGTCAGCTCCACCACGCCCAGGTTCGGCCCGAGGTGCCCGCTGGTCCTCGTCACCGTCTCCACCAGGACGTCGCGGATCTCGCTGGCCAGCAGGCTCAGCTGCTCCTGGCTGAGTCCCCTGAGGTCCTCCGGGCCGTTGATGCGCTCAAGCAGTGACACGGCTGGCTGCTCCTCGTGCGGCTTTCCAGACGGATTACCCGATACTACGGCCGTTGATCCGCCCCGGTCGCGGCGGCATGCCGAGTTAGCCGACGCGCGTGTCGGCCTTGAGCGGGCGCCGCGGGCGGCTTCCCCCGCCTTCCCGGTTGTCTCTAGCCGCATGGACACTCACGATAGCCATCCCGAACGGATGCGCGTGACTCCCCGTGTCCCGCGCCTGTCACAGGCCGGCGGCCCGGAGCGGCCGGCCGCGGCCGGCGGCGGCTGGCCGCGGGTGGCGGGCAGAATCTCCCGCGGCACCTGAGGGCTTAGCCGGATGCCATACGCGGCTCCTGGGGCGCGTGCGCCGGAAGGAGACTCGCCGGGAGCCGCCGGCGACCGCAGGCTCACGCCTCATTATCGAAAAAATCTTCATTAAGAATGAAAAATCGGCTATACGTGTAAAAACCTTTCACGATCATGGTGGACGACGCACCAGGGGCGGCCGGAGGCACCGGCTCTGGCCGGGGGGGCTGGCCGCCGGCTCTGGCCAGGGGTCTGGCCGGGGAGCAGCAGGTCAGGGGGTCTGACCAGGGAACAGCAGGTCAGGGGGTCTGGCCGGGGAGCAGCAGGAGCTTGCCGGCGGTGCGGCGGGCCGCCAGGTCCTCGTGCGCGCGGGGCGCGTCGGCCAGGGGGTACTGGCCG
>DATGLH010000174.1:0-13227 GCA_035294225.1 Trebonia sp. | reverse complement strand
CACGAAGCCCCGCAGCATCATCAGGCGCAGGCTCACCGGGCACGCGCGAAGGCTGCCACGCCCGCCCCCGTCATGCAAATAGGCGCACGTCGAACCCGACTACCCCATGCCCGGCTGAATCGTGGGGCTAACTCACCCCGTAAATGGACACGCGGGAAGCCAGGCCGCGGGGAAGCCTGGCCGCGGGGAAGGCCTGGCCGCGGGGAGGCCTGGCCGCCGGGAAGGCCGGCTGCGGCGGGCGGCACCCGGCTATGCGGCGTTGATGACCTTTACCCGCGGCCGCGCCCGGGTCAGCCTCAGCCGCGGAATCGCCCGCGCGCGCCCGCGCCCGCCCGCGCCGGCATTCCAGGCGGGGCATGGCCGTGCGCGCCGGCATTCCAGGCGGGGCATGGCCGCGCGTGCCGGCCGCGGTAAGCAGGGCAGAAGCTGCTAGAGTTCCCGGCCAGGGCGCGCCGTCCCGCATGGCCGGCCGTGCTTCCAGTCGGACGCCTTCGAATAGAGTGACGCACATGGCTGAGACCGATACCGATAGCAGCAAGCTGGCACCGGATGTGCTGGTAGGGGAAATCGAGCGCACGCGCGCTGAACTGGCGCGCACCATTGACCAGATATCGGACCGGGTGAGCCCGTCTAATGTGGCGCGCCGCGTCACCGAGCGCGCGCGCGAACAGATCAGCCAGATCGATCCGCTGATCGGCGGCGCGGTCGCGCTCGCCGCCGTCAGCGTCACCTGCTATCTCCTCTGGCGCCGCCTCCGCAAGTAGCCGCGGGCCCGGCGGGCGGCCGCGGCGGGGGCGTCCGCGCGGCCAGGTCTCAGCCCGCGCTCTTGGTGAGTTCGTCGTACTCGGCGGGCGAGAGCAGGCCGGGCGGCAGCGCCGCCTCGCCGTCCGGGCCGGCCGCGATCCGGACCCGGAACATCCAGCCCGCGCCATACGGCTCCGCGTTGACTAGGCCGGGGTCGTCGTCGAGTTCCTCGTTGACCTCGGTGACCTCCCCGTCCACCGGCGAGTACAGGTCGCTCACCGACTTGGTTGATTCCACCTCGCCGCACGGCTCGCCCGCGCTTACCGTGGAGCCGACCGCCGGCAGCGACACATACACCACGTCGCCGAGCGACTGTGCCGCGTAGTCGGTGATCCCGACCGAGGCGGTGTCGCCGTCGATCGCCACCCACTCGTGCTCCTCGGTGTAGCGGAGCTCAGCGGGAACGCTCATCGTTGCTTACTCCTGTCGTAGAACGGCAGCTGTGTCACATCGGCCGGCTCGGTCTTGCCTCGCACGTCGATCCCGAACGGCCCGGCCGCCCCTGTCTCGACGTACGCCATGGCGATCGGCACGCCAAGCGTCGGGGACGGGGCGCCGCTCGTCACCACGCCGACCGGAGTGCCCGCCGAAGACAGCACGGCGTACCCGTGCCGCGGTACCCGCCGCGACCTGGCGACCAGGCCGACGAGGGTGCGCCGCGGGCCCTCGGCCGCCCGCGCCGCCAGGGCCGCCCGGCCCACAAAGTCGCCGGGCTTGTCCAGCCTCACCACGCGTCCAAGCCCTGCCTCGTAGGGTGTCACGTCCGGTCCGAGTTCGTTGCCGTACAACGGCATGCCGGCCTCAAGCCGGAGCGTATCGCGGGCCGCGAGCCCCGCCGCCGGGAGGGCGGCGCCGTCGGCCCCGCCGGCCCCGCCGGCGCCGCCAGCCCCGGACAGCGCCGTCCACACGGGCTCGGCGTCTTCGGGCGAGCAGAAGATCTCGAAGCCGTCCTCGCCCGTGTACCCGGTGCGGGCGATCCACGCCGGGCGGCCTGCCACCGTCCCGTACGCGCCGGCGTAATAGCGCAGGCCGTCCAGCGGCACGTCGGTGACCAGGGAGAGGATGCGAGAGGCGTTCGGACCCTGGATCGCGATCAGCGCGGTGACCGCGGTCTCGTCCCGCACGGCGGCGTCGGCGCAGCGCTTTTCCAGTTCCCCCAGCACGCGGGCGGTGTTGGCGGCGTTCGCGACGACGAGGAAGCGGTCCGCGGCCTGCCGGTAGATGACCAGGTCGTCGAGGACGCCGCCGTCCGGCGCGCACAGCATCGTGTACCGGGCGCGGCCGGGGGCGAGCGCCGACGGCCAGCCGCACACCGCGTAGTCCAGCGCCTCGCCCGCGCCGGGGCCGGTCACCGCGATCTCGCCCATGTGCGACAGGTCGAACAGGGCGGCCGCGGAGCGGACCGCGTTGTGCTCGGCGGTCTCGCTGCCGTAGCGCAGCGGCATCAGCCAGCCGGCGAACTCGGTCATCGTCGCGCCGAGCCGTTCGTGTACCGCCCGCAGCGGAGTGTCCCGCGGTTGCGAACTCACCCCGGAATGGTATGCCGTAGCTATGACGACCGCATACACATCCGAGCAGGTCACCGCCGAACTCGCCGCGACACCCGGCTGGGAGCTCTCCGGCGGGCAGCTCAGCAGGACCGTGACCCGCAAGGACTTCCGCGACGCGCTGCTGTTCGTGAACGCCGTGGGCTACCTGGCCGAGCGGGCCAATCATCACCCGGACATCGCCGTGAGCTGGAACAAGGTGACGCTGACCCTGGTCACCCACTCCGCCGGGGGGCTCACCGCGAAGGATTTCGCGCTCGCCCGCGAGATCAGCGGGCTGCGGCCAGATGAGTCGCGCCCGTAGGCGAGCTGGCGCAGAATGGGCGGGTGACTCCTGTGCCAGCCCCGCGCGACGTGGTGATCCTAGGCTCGACGGGCTCTATCGGCACCCAGGCGCTTGACATCGCACGGCGCAACCCCGGACGGTTCCGGGTGGTCGCGCTGGCGGCCGGCGGCGGCAACCCGGGCCTGCTCGCCAGGCAGGCGGCTGAGTTCGCCGTATCGGCCGTGGCGGTGGCTGACCGGGCGGCCCTGCCTGCCGTCCAGGCGGCCATCCGCGAAGAATTTTCCCGAACGGACGCGGGTGACTTCCCGCCGCCGCCGGCTCTGCTGGCGGGCGAGGACGCGGTAAGCCAGCTCGCGGCCTGGCCGTGCGACGTCGTGCTCAACGGGGTTACCGGCGCCGCCGGGCTCCGCGCCACGCTCGCCGCGCTGGACGCGGGCCGGACGCTCGCGCTTGCGAACAAGGAATCGCTGATCATCGGCGGCCCGCTGGTCACCAGCCGGGCCAAGCCCGGGCAGATCGTTCCGGTGGACTCCGAGCACTCGACGATCGCCCAGTGCCTGCGCGCCGGGCGGAACTCGGAGGTGAGGCGGCTCATCCTCACCGCCAGCGGCGGCCCGTTCCGCGGCTGGCCGGAAGAGAGGCTGGCCACGGTCACGCCCGGGCAAGCGCTCGCGCACCCGACGTGGAACATGGGTCCGCTGGTCACGATCAACTCGGCCACGCTGGTGAACAAGGGGCTTGAGGTGATCGAGGCGCACCTGCTGTTCGGTTTCGGCCTGGAGCAGATCGACGTGGTGGTGCACCCCCAGTCGATCGTTCACTCGATGGTCGAGTTCGCTGACGGCGCGACCATCATCCAGGCCAGCCCGCCGGACATGCGGATTCCGATCGCGCTCGGCATGGCCTGGCCGGAGCGGGTGGCGGGCGCCGCGCCCGGCCTCGACTGGACCACCGCGGCGTCCTGGACGTTCGAGCCCCTCGACGACCAGGCTTTCCCCGCCGTGGCACTGGCCCGCGAGGCCGCGCGGCTCGGCGGGACCGCGCCCGCGGTCTACAACGGGGCCAACGAGGCGTGCGTCGCGGATTTCCTGGCGGGAAGGATCCCGTTTCCGCGGATCGTTGACACAGTGGCGCGGATAGTCTCTGAGCACGGCACGTCCCGTGCGGGCGTGGCCACGCTCGAGGACGTGCTCGAGGTGGACGCCTGGGCGCGAGCGCGGGCCCGGGAACTCAACCGGTAGGCCGGCTGGTTCGTGCCAGCGGGGAAGGGAGGCGACGAGGGTGGACCTGCTCGGCTGGCTCATCTTCCTGGTCGCCCTGCTGTTCTCGGTGATGCTGCACGAGAGCGGCCACTTCGTGGCCGCCAAGAAGTTCGGCATGAAGGCCACGAAGTACTTCGTCGGCTTCGGGCCGACGGTGTGGTCGACGACGCGCGGCGAGACCGAGTACGGCATCAAGGCCCTCCCGCTGGGCGGGTTCGTCAAGATCGTGGGGATGACGTCGATGGACGACGTGGAGCCGGAGGACGAGCCGCGCTCGTTCCGCCGCGCTCCCGGGTGGCAGCGGCTCATCGTGCTGGCCGCCGGGTCGTTCATGCACTTCGTCCTCGCGGCCGCGCTGATCTTCGGGCTGGCGCTCGGCATCGGGATCGAGAACGACAACACCACCCAGCTCGGCACGGTGGCGGCCTGCGTCCCGGCCAGCGAGCAGGCGCTGGCCAACGGGGCCAAGTGCACCGCGGCCAACGCCAAGTCGCCCGCCGCGCTGGCCGGGCTCAAGGTCGGCGACCAGGTCACCTCGTTCAACGGGGTCAAGGTGGACAGCTGGACGCAGCTCGCCAATGCGATCAAGGACGCCAGGCCCGGGTCGGCGGTGACGGTCACCGTCGACCGGGATGGGCGGCCGCTGACGCTGCACACCACGCTGGCCGCCGTCAAGGGCCGTAGCGGCGGCTACCTGGGAATCGCGCCGACCACGGTGTTCCAGTCGGCCAGCCCGCTGGCCGCCGTCAAGTACGTGGGCTCCGGTTTCGCCCAGGAGATCTCCGGATCGGCGAATGCCCTGGCCCAGCTGCCCAGCGCCCTGCCGCAGCTTTTCGCCAAGGACCGCGCGTCGACCGCGGCGGGCAACGTGGGCAGCGTCGTCGGCGCCGCCAGGGCGACCGGGCAGGCCGTGGCGGCCAACGTGGGGTGGCAGTACAAGGTCAGCTTCGTGCTGCTGCTGGTCGCGTCGCTGAACATCTTCGTCGGCGTGTTCAACCTGCTGCCGCTGCTGCCGATGGACGGCGGGCACGTCGCGGTCGTGATCTGGGAACGGATCCGGGCCTGGTTCGCCCGGCTGCGCGGGCGGTCCGACCCCGGCCTGGTGGACTACCGTAAGCTGATCCCGGTGAGCTTCAGCGTCTTCCTGGTTCTGGTTGTCTTCGGGATGATGCTCATCCTGGCGGACATCGTCAACCCGGTGAATATCGGGTAACAGCCTGACGTAAGGGTCAGGGTGTGCGGTTCGCCAGCCGTGGGACTAGGCGAGAATAGGGACCGTGCCGATCACCCGACGGGATAGGACTGCTCATGAGCGTTGACCTTGGCATGCCAGCCGCACCTCCAGCGCCGCTCGCCGAGCGCCGGAAGTCACGCCAGCTCATGGTGGGCAACGTGCCCGTGGGCGGCGGCGCGCCGGTAAGCGTGCAGTCGATGACCACGACGCTGACCGCGAACGTGAACGCGACCCTCCAGCAGATCGCCGAGCTGACGGCGGCCGGCTGCCAGATCGTCCGGGTGGCCGTGCCGTCCCAGGACGACGCGGACGCCCTCCCCGCGATCGCGAAGAAGTCGCAGATCCCGGTCATCGCGGACATCCATTTCCAGCCCAAGTACGTGTTCGCGGCGATCGACGCGGGCTGCGCCGCGGTCCGGGTGAACCCCGGCAACATCAAGCAGTTCGACGACAAGGTGGCCGAGATCGCGCGGGCCGCGGCCGATGCCGGCATACCCATCCGGATCGGCGTGAACGCCGGATCGCTGGACAAGCGGCTGCTGGCCAAGTACGGCAGGGCCACCCCGGAGGCGCTGGTCGAGTCCGCGCTGTGGGAGTGCTCGCTGTTCGAGGAGCACGGCTTCCGCGACATCAAGATCTCGGTGAAGCACCACGACCCGGTGGTGATGATCCAGGCGTACCGGCTGCTCGCGGCCAAGTGCGACTACCCGCTGCACCTAGGGGTCACCGAGGCGGGCCCGGCGTTCCAGGGCACGATCAAGTCCGCGACCGCGTTCGGCGCCCTGCTGTCGCAGGGGATCGGCGACACGATCCGGGTGTCGCTGTCGGCGCCCCCGGTGGAGGAGGTCAAGGTCGGCATCGCCATCCTGGAAGCGCTCGGCCTGCGCCAGCGCGGCCTGGAGATAGTCTCCTGCCCGTCCTGCGGACGCGCTCAGGTCGACGTGTACAAGCTGGCCGAAGAGGTGACCGCGGGGCTGACGGGCCTGGAGGTTCCGCTGCGCGTCGCGGTGATGGGCTGCGTGGTGAACGGCCCCGGCGAGGCGCGGGAAGCGGATCTCGGCGTGGCCTCGGGGAACGGCAAGGGCCAGATCTTCGTCAAGGGCAAGGTGGTGGCCACCGTGCCTGAGTCGCGGATCGTGGAGACCCTCATCGAGGAGGCGATGCGGCTGGCAGAGCAGGCCGGGGAGCAAGGCGCGGAGCCCGGCCAGCCGATCGTGACTGTCTCCTAGACCGTGACTGCCTCCCAGTAGACCGTGACTGCCTCCCAGCGGGCCGTCGGCTAGACGACGATCTCGCCGACCCGGCCGCTGAGCGCGGCGCGCGCGTCGGCCGGCAGCAGGCTGTCGGTGACGAGCACGTTGACGTCCTCTGGCGCTGCGAAGGAGGCCAGGCTGACCACGCCCCACTTGGTGTGGTCGGCGAGGACGACGACCCGCCGCGCCACCTTGATGAACGTGCGGTTGGTCTCGGCCTCGGCGAGGTTGGGGGTAGTGAAACCGGCATCCGGGTCGATCCCCGTGCAGCCGAGGAACACCGTGTCGAAGTGGAGCGACCGGATCGTCAGGTCGGCCACCGGGCCGGCGAGCGCGTCCGCGGCCGTGCGCATGCCGCCGGTCAGGACCACCGGGGTGTTCTCCGGCCCGCGGCTGCCGCTGAACAGGTTGGCCACCCGCAGCGAGTTGGTGACTATGGTGAGCCCCGGCACCTCGAGCAGGCACTGGGCCAGTGCGAACGCGGTGGTTCCCCCCGTGATGGCGACCGCGGTGCCCGGCCGCACCAGGCCGGCGGCGGCGCGCGCGATGGATGTCTTCTCCGGCCGGTCGAGCACGAGTTTGTCGTCGAGACCGGGTTCGTGCGCGCCGTGCGAGCCGGGGAGCACGGCGCCGCCGTGAACCTTCTCCACGAGCCCGTCCCTGGCCAGGACCTCCAGGTCCCGCCTGATCGTCATGTCGGAGACGCCGAGTTGCTGCGTAAGGTCGCTGACCCGCGCGCTGCCGTCGCTTCTGACGGCCTGCAGAATCAGCGACTGGCGGTGTCTTGCCAGCATTCACTACCCCCTCAATAGTGTCCGAACAGTTTAAAGTATGACGCTTGGTCCGGTTGTTCGGTTACGGCTAGAGGGGTTGGGAATTTGTCCTGGCCCGCAAAATTCCGGCCCCGCGTGCCGCAAACCCGGGGCCCGTCTGGCATCGCGCTTAACCCGGTAACGACACGTGCCGAATTAACGACGCGAGGTACCGGATTCGGCGGCGGCGCGTGTTTAATTAACGGCGGAATGTGACGGATCGCGTCTGGCGTTGACGGCGGCGCGGTGGCGCCCGGCGGCGGGTCCCGCCGCCGGGCGTGCCCGAAGCTGTCCGGTCCATGGGGCAAGATGGAAGACATGCCGCTCTCCCGCTGGGCCGCGCCAGCCGCGGCCGCTCTCGCCGCGCTGTCCGTGGCCGCCGGGCTGGCCGGGTGCTCGTCGGCGGCCAGCGCTCCCGCGCCCCCGGCGGGCGCGGGCGGCACCGGGGTCACCGTCACCGGAGGCGACGGCGCCGGGACGGCGGGGGTCGTCCCGCATGCCAGCAAGCTGCGCTGGCAAGCGTGCGGCGGCCAGCTCGCCGGCCTGGAGTGCACCACGCTTCAGGTCCCGCTGAACTACGCCGACCCCGGCGGGCGCAAGCTCACCCTCGCGCTTTCCATGGCCCCGGCCACCGCGCCGCGCAGCCAGCAGCAGGGCGTGCTGCTGGTCAACCCCGGCGGCCCCGGCGCGCCGGGCCGGTCGCTGGCCGGGGAGGTCGCGGCGGGCATCAGCCGGCAGGCGGCCGCGGACTACGACATCGTCGGCTTCGACCCGCGCGGGGTCGGCGCGTCGGTGCCGGCGCTGAGCTGCGACCCCGGCTACTTCAAGGGCGTCCTGCCCGACTACGTCCCGGCGAACGCCGCGGCCGAGCAGGTGCTCATCGGGCGGGTGAGAACGTACGCGGCGGATTGCCAGAAGCGCTTCGGCTGGCTGCTGCCGTATCTCACCACGGTCAACACCGCCAGGGACATGGACCAGATCCGCCAGGCGTTCGGCGTGCAGAAGATCAACTACTACGGGTTCTCATACGGCACCTACCTCGGCCAGGTATACGCCACGCTGTTCCCGAACCGGATCAGGCGGATGGTGCTCGACAGCACCGTGGACCCGACGGGCGTCTGGTACGCGGACAACATCCAGCAGGACTACGCCTTCCAGCAGCGGCTGGACGCGTTCTTCGCCTGGACCGCGAAATACGATGGCACCTATCACCTGGGCAGCACGGCGGCGGCGGTGCAGTCGGCCTTTTACCGGGCGCGGGCGCGGCTGAAGGCGAACCCGATCTCCGGCCCGTCCGGCCCGCTGATCGGCCCGGACGAGTTCGACGACACGTTCTTGATGGCCGGCTACCTGAACGCGGTGTGGCCGTCCTTCGCCCAGGCCCTCTCCGAGTACGTCAATAGCGGCGAGACGGCCGGCATGCTCGACCAGTTCGGCGAGTGGGGCGTGCAGAACGAGGACGAGAATTTGCTCGCCGTGTACGACGCGGTGGAATGCGCCGATGTCAGCTGGCCCCGGAACTGGGCGAAATGGCAGTCCGACACGCTGCGCGTCTACAAGACCGCGCCGTTCCAGGCATGGGACAACGCCTGGATGAACGCGCCGTGCGCGTTCTGGCCGGTCAAGGGCCCGGCGCGGCCGCTGCAGATCAGGGGCGGGGGGCTGCCCCCGATCCTGATGCTGCAAGGCACGCTGGACGCCGCTACCCCTTACGCGGGCGCGCAGAACGCGCACAAGCTGCTGCCGAGCGCGCGGATGGTGGTCGTCGAGGGCAGCGGAAACCATGGCCAGTCGCTTGAGTACCCGCCGGACGCGTGCGTGCAGGGCTACCTGAACAGGTATCTCGCCAACGGCGCGCTCCCCGAGCGGCCCGGCCTGGTGAACGCGACCTGTCCCGCGGTGCCCGACCCGACGCCAGGCAGCTAGGGCCGCTAGGCTGGCATCATGTTGCGCGTTAGGCAGCGCTCGGAGCCGGCCCGGCTGCTCGACGACCGCGATCGGAACGCGGCGATCGCCGTCTGCGACAAGGACCCTGTGGCTAACGTTTTCGTCGCGTCCCGGATCCAGGCGCTCGGGCTCGACCCCGGCCGCCTCGGTGCCCAGATATGGGGCTTCGAGCAGGGCGGCCAGCTCGTCTCGCTGTGCTACTCGGGAGCGAACCTGGTCCCGGTGCAGGCCACGTCCGCGGCGGTGGCCGCGTTCGCCGACCGGGCGCTGCGCCAGGGGCGCAGGTGCTCATCGCTGGTCGGCCCGTCCGCCGCGGTCTCCGAGCTGTGGGGGCTGCTGCGCCCGCACTGGGGGCCGGCGCGCGATATCCGCGCCGCGCAGCCGCTGATGGTCATCGACGGCCCGCCGCGCGTAGCGGCCGATCCCGGAGTCAGGCGGGTACGTTCGGATGAGATCGACATCCTGATGCCCGCCTGCGTGGCCATGTTCACCGAAGAGGTGGGCGTCTCCCCGCTGGCAGGCGACGGCGGCGCCGCCTACCGGGCGCGGGTCGGCGAGCTGATCAGGAGCGGCCGCGCGTTCGCCCGGATCGAGGGCGGGCAGGTGATCTTCAAGGCCGAGGTCGGGGCCGCCACCTCCCGGGCCTGTCAGGTCCAGGGCGTCTGGGTCCGCCCGGAATTCCGCGGCCAGGGCCTGGCCGCCCCCGGCATGGCCGCCGTCGTGACCGAGGCTCGCCGGGCCATCGCCCCGGTCGTCTCGCTCTACGTCAACGACTTCAACGCGCCCGCCCGTGCCGCGTACCGCCGCGCCGGCTTCACCGAAGTGGGCGAGTTCATGTCCGTCCTCTTCTAGGCGCCCCCGTTCCCGGCGCCCGCTTCCCCGGCGCCCCCGTTCCCGGCGCCGCTTCCCCGGCCGCCGCGCTCAGCGCCCCGCGCGGGTGCTCATCCGGCTTCCATCATCGCCAGGACGAGCCGTGCAGAGGTCATCCATGCCGGCCCGCGGCAGGCCCACCCGAAATCAACCATCCACGCGCGTTCGCCGTCGACGACGAAGTTGGCGGGGTTCGGGTCACGGTGCGCCAGCGAATCGCCGTTCGGGGTGCATGCCGGCGCGGGCCGCGTGCCGGAGTGGCCTGCGGCGGGGCGGCATCCGAGTCCGGGCGGGCTCGGCCGTCTCCAGTCCGGCGTGCACTCTTGCCGAGCGCACTTGCCGTGCCCTTGCGGGAGCGTGGCAGCGAGGCTCGTCACGGACGCCATGGTGTCACCGGGCCCGCACTGTGGACATTCCCGGCTTTCAGCCAGCGCGTCATGGGACAGGGGGCCACCGTTCCGTCGGGGAGGATTGCCGCACGCCCGTGGCCGCAGTGCCCGCACGGCTGCGTCGGGTCGGGGAGGGTGCCGCGGCCGAACTCGCGGAGGTGACCGGTGCCGATGTTCGCGACGCCGGATGCGCGCAGCGGTTCTTCGCCCTCTGCCGTGTGCTGTCCGGGGAGGATGCCGTCAATCAGGCCGGCCCGGAGCGGAATCTCCCGCCAGATCGCCGCCTGGATATTGGCCGGCGTTTGCCGGAACGTGTCGCGTCCGGTGATCTGCTGGCGCTCTCCCCGGTCGTTGGAGTACCACGACGTTGCCAGGCGAACGCCGGCGTCTTGAACGGTTCCCATTGGCCAGGAGTGACGTGGACAAGGTTGCTGAAAACTTCTGCCTCCATGCCAAGGTCCAGGGCATGGCGTAGGCGCGGGCCAGGCCGAGCCGCACCTGCGTGCGGCGCGCGGTGCGCCCGGCGGGCAGCGCGTCGGGGTTGAGAGATTCGCCGGTCTCCACGGCGGTCTTGGCATCGCCGAGTTCGAGCGCCGCCGACAGCGCTTGCATCGCGACGTTGACCGGCCCGAACGCGGTCCCGAGATAGTTCCCGTTACCGGTCTGGGCGGCGATCTAGCGGCTTTGCCGAGCAGCGCGGTTACCGTGGCTCGGTCATACACCGATGCGGCGGCGTTCACGGCGGCTAGGTGAAGGGCACCGTAGACGCTGAGCTGTTCCGGCACCGAGCGTAGCGACCTCTCGAGTACCGCGGCAGCGGTCATCGCCCGGTCGGCGGCGGCCCACGCAAGCGCGTGCTCTCCGACGCGGTGCGGCAGCGCGGCGGCGGTGTCGTACACCATCGCGCGGGCTTCGCACGCGGTCGGGCTGCCGCCGCCGGGAGCGCGGGCCGCGGTCTCCGCATCGCGGATCAGGGCGGGCGGCATCCGCCCGGTGTCCTCGTACCGGGCGGCCTGATAGCCGCGGTAGGCCGACCGCGCGCTTTCCCGCAGGTGCGGGATGCTGACCGTTGCTCCGGGATGGCTGCCGCCGACCGCGGCAGCGGTCTCGCCGTACCGCAGCATGGCCCGCTCGATCTCCTCGGCTGGCTTGTATGCCCGCATGGTCTCCTCATCGTTGCCTCCGACCGGGGCCGTGATCTCGTCAATGCCGGTCGCAGCACGTCCGCTAGCCGGGTAAGGACTTCGTGGCTGTCGACGCGCCGTTTCCCCCGCTCGACTTGCGATAGCCAGGAGACTCGGACCTGCCGATGAGTCCGGCGAGCACCGTTTGGGACAGACCACGCCGGCGACGTGCCCGCGCGATCCGCTCGCCGGGCGTGTCGGGGCTCACGAGACGGCCCGCACTGGCAGTGCCGCCACTACGTCAGCCCAAGGCGGCATCCTGCGTTCGCAGGGTGCTCCGGGGCCGAACAGAACCCGCACCCCCATGCCGCGCAGCGTGGCCAGGCTCGCGGTGAACGCGGGATGGCTGGCGAGCCGCGGCTTGCAGCGCGGCACCACCGTGACCGGGACCCCGTAGCCGACTGTTTCGCACAGCAGACCTACCGCGAAGTTGTCGGCGATCCCGCGGGCGAACTCGTTCACCGGCCCGAAGGTGATGGGGCAGGCGAGTACTGCGTCAGCGGGGGTGTCGGCTCGCCGGTGCCCGGCATCCGGAACTCAGACCGCACCGGGTAGCCGGTCAGGCGTTCCAGCTCGCCGAGATCAGCGAACCGGGTCCCCGTCGGCGTAGAGAACACAGCATCCAGTGCCCGGCAAAACGGGAACAAGCGGGTAGCGGGCCGGCTTTCCGGGACCGGTTCAACCTGTCAGGGGCTGCCTTGCGGGGGCTGTGGCCCACGGCCCCATTCTTTCTGGGGCTGTGGGGCACGGCCCTCAGTCCCCGCCGCGGCACGCGGGCGGCCGCGCCCGCCGTGCTCAGTCGCGGTCGCGGACCTTGCCCAGGTGTTCGAGCACCGGCTGGCAGGTGTCAGCGAGCGTGGCGAGGCGCCCGGCCGGGATGTGGTCCATGAAGTGCCGCCGCACGCTGTCCACATGGGACGGTGCGACCCGCTCCATGGTGGCCATGCCGTGCCCGGTGATCACCGCGAACGTGCCGCGCTTGTCGCCGTCGCAGCCCTCGCGGCGGACCAGTCCCTTGACCTCCAGGCGGGAGACCTGGTGGGAGAGCCTGCTGCGGGACTGCGCGGTGAGGTCGGCGAGCTCGGTCATCCGCAGGCGGTTGCCGGGCGCTTCGGAGAGCTCGACGAGGATCTCGTAGTCATTCGTGGACAGTCCGAACGGATGCAGGTCTCTGTCCAGCTGGCGCATGAGCATCTTCGCGAGGCGGATATACGCCCGCCACGCGCGCTGCTCGTCGTCGGTGAGCCAGCGGCTGTCGCCGTCGGCCCGCACCGCCCCCTCCGCCCGGGATTCTGTCGGCATGGCAGTAACCTAACCTGTCGTTCCGGGTGCCGACGAGTACCAGCCATCCCAATCGCCTCGCTTCGGGTAACGTCATCCGAGATGTCTAGGACAGCGGGAACGGCGAGCCGGCTGGCATGGCTGGACGCGCTGCGCGGCTTCGCCGCGCTGTGCGTGGTCTTCGACCACGGGTCGACGCTGCTGCTGCGCCCGGTCAGGGACTTCCTGTACCAGTGGCTCAACCTGGGCCAGTACGGCGTGTTCGTCTTCTTCCTCGTCAGCGGCTACATCGTGCCCGCGTCACTGGAGCGCAAGGGGAGCCTGCGCGCCTTCTGGACCAGCCGGGCGTTCCGGCTGT
>DATGLH010000173.1:0-46852 GCA_035294225.1 Trebonia sp. | reverse complement strand
CAACAACAACGACTCGCTGATCTACATGGGCGGGATGTACGTCCTAGCGCTGGCCATCTACCTGATCGCGCGCGCGGTACGCGCCCGCCAGGGCATCGACCTGTCCCTGATCAACAGGGAGATCCCGGTCGAGTAGCTGGCTCGGCCGCACCCGCCGCCGCGGCGAGGGCTCTGCGCCGCGGCGGCGGGCCTGCCGTTGGCGCCATCGGCATGGATAGAGCATGCCGATGGCGCCATCGGCATATCAGGCGGCATATCACGAAGCGCCTGCGAAGCGCCGCCCGGGGCGCCAGGCCGTCAGTCACGGCGCAGGACGAGGATCATCCGCCAGGCGGCGGGGTCGTCGAGCGCGGTCTTATCGTCGAAGTCGCCGTAACTGGCCGCGACCGTGAAGCCGCCGGCCAGCCGGATGGCGGCGGTCATCTCGGTCGCCGTCCAGAACCGGTTGGGCACCACGTCGCTGACGGTGCGGACCGTCCCGTCGGCCGCCCGGGCGGTGATGCTCATGTGCTCCATGGTGATCTGGCTGACCGGGTCGATCTGGTCCCCCTCCCCGCCCCAGCGCACGTCGGCGCGGACGCCGTCGGCCTCGATCGTCCACTCGCTGCTGGTCCTCGGCACCCGGGCGAGGTAGTCCGCGGGATGCGCGAGTTCCATGATGTAGAGCCCGCCGGGCACGAGGTGCGCCGCCACCGCGGTCAGGTGCGCCAGGAGATCGTCGAGCGTGAACAGATGGCAGGCCGAATTCAGCATGGTGATCGCGAGGTCGAAGCGGGCCGGGATGGCAAAGTCCCGCATGTCCGCCTCGACGACGTCCAGTTCCAGTCCGGCCGCCGCGGCCTGCGCGGCGGCGTACGCGCACATCGCCGGCGACCGGTCGAGCGCGGTCGCGCGCAGCGCACGGCGGGCGAGTTCCCGCGCGTGTTCGGCAGGCCCGGCGGCGAGTTCGAGGACGGAACTCACCCGCTGGCGCGGACCGGCCGGCCGGGCGCCGCCGCGGTAATGCCTGTCACACCAGGTCAGCAGCGCGCCGGCCTCGGCCGGGACGTCCCGGTAGGCGCAGGCGAGCTGGTACAGCTCGGGTTCGTCGTAGATACCGCTCACCCGAGTCATCATGCCGGAAGTCACCCGAGTCATCATGCCGGAAGGCGGCCTGCCCGGTGCCGTCAAGGGCCCGTGCGGACCGGCGGGGCGGGGCGGCAAATGCCGCCTGCCCGGCACACCGGAACGAGCCTCACATCATTGGTCAAATCCGCAACGTGTCTACCGCGACCCACCACCGTGGGGCAGACTGGGCCGCATGATGACTGAGGCGGAGGCGCTCCGGACACTGGCGCGCGAGGATCCAGCGGTGGCCGACGACGCGAAGGCGGCGCTGCACTGGCTGACCTCGGGCGGCGGCCTCGAGGCGGTCTCGTTGCTGCGCCTGCAGGAATTCCTGTGGTACGTGCTGCCCACCAGCTGGCCGGTGCCGGCGAACGGTCATGTGGCGATCGCGCGAGCGCTGGCACGGCTGCTCACCCTGGCGGGCATGGAGCGCTACGCCGATGTCTGCGCCTCCGCGGAGACCGAGCGGATCATCGGCGCCTACAGCCGCGCGCCCGACGAGGGCATCGCGGCCTACTCCAAGGCGCTCGCCGCCTCGCACGCGGCGCCGCCGGACACCGACCTGCTCGCCTGGAGCACGGCGATGGGCCCGCAGGAGCGCGCCGCTTACGACGCCTGCGCCGCCGCGATCGAGCTCGCGGTGGCCGCGGGTGAGCTGCGGGTCGGCGTCAGCGGCTGGAAGACCAAGCGCGCCGCGCTCGTCGAGCGCTGGCTGACCCGGGCCGCCGCGGCGCCCGGCACCGACACCTGGCTCAGCCGCATCAGCGCCGAACGCATCGACGAATGGGCGCACGGGCACCCAGGCGAGCGTGCCCAGATGGCGCGCCGCGTGGTGCCGCGGCTGCTCGAGCCGCCGGTGCTCCCCAGGGAGCCGCTGCCGACGCTGCGCTGGCTGCTGCGGCATGCCGGCGCCGGCCTGCGGCTGACCGCCCGGCACTACATCGCCCCTGCCCTTGTCGGCGAGGCGGCCGGGATGTTCGGCTGGGGCGCCGGCCAGGGACCCGGGCAGGCCGGGGAGGGTTCCGGGCAGGGGGCAGGCAAGCGCCGTCAGGAACTCGACGTGTACCCGCTGCACATCCTGCGCGGCCTGGCGCAGCACGAGATGGGCGCTGTGCGCCGCAGCGGCACCAGCCTCGTGCTGACCAGGACCGGCCGGCTGATGGCCGACGACGCCGCGGTGCGCTGGCACATCGGGACCGCGGCGCTGATCGGGCCGGACGACGGCCCCGACCCGGACTTCACCGTCGCCGTGCGCGAGGCGGCCCTGCTCATGCTCACGCTGAACGACGCCCCCGTCGGCTACGAGGAGCTGGCCATCAGGCTGACCGAGCTGCACGCCGCCGAGGGATGGGCATCCCGGTCGGGCAGCAGCCTCGCGAGCGCGATCAGCGGCGAGATCCACGTGCTCAAGCACCGGCTGCGCGCCTTGCAGCTACTTGACGAGCCGCCGCCCGGCGGACCGCCGACGCTGGCGCTGAGCAGCACCGGGACGGCCGCCGCGCTGTCCGCGCTGCTCGCCCGGGCACTGCGCCCCCGCCGGCACCTCCACGCGTAGCCTCCGACCGCCGGTAGCCGCGCTCTTGGGCGCGGGCTGACCGGCGGCTGCCGAGCGCGACCTGACCATGGGGAGATCAGCGGCGGCGGCACGGCGGCGGCACGGCGGCGGCAGCACGGCGGCGGCGGCGGCACGTGACCGCCGCCTGTTCGCCGTTCGCGGGCCCGCCGCGATAGACCGGCCCTGGCCGCCTTCTCCCGGCAACTCCACCAAACGGAAGAGGCGGCCACGCGGGAACGGAAGAGCGGCCACGCGGGAAAGGGAACGGGAAAGACGGCGCGCGGGAAGCGCGCGGCCGGTCAGGCCTGGAAGCGGACGGGCTTGTAGCCGGAATAGTTCTCGGCCAGGGAGACCGCCGCGGCGTGGGAAGACGTCACATACCGGAGCTGGGCCAGCTGGAGCTGCGACTCGAACGGGTCCTGGGCCGGGGAGACGTGCAGCATCGAGGTCATCCACCAGGAGAAATGGGTGGCCCGCCACACCCGTTCCAGGCAGGTGTCGGAGTAAGCGTCGGCCAGCTCCCATGACCCGTCGCGCAGCGCCGCGATCAGCGCGGTACCGAGCACGACCACGTCGGAAAGGGCCAGGTTGAGCCCTTTGGCGCCGGTCGGCGGCACGATGTGGGCGGCGTCGCCGGCCAGGAAGAGCCGCCCGTGCCGCATCGGCCCGGACACGAAGCTGCGCATGGCGGTGACCGACTTGTCGGTGATCTCACCCTCGCTGACGGACCAGCCGTCTAGCGCGAACCGGCGCTGTAGCTCCGCCCAGATCCGGTCGTCCGGCCAGTTCTCAAGCGGCTCGTCCGGCGGAACCTGAAGGTACAGCCGCGAGACCTCATGCGAGCGCATCGAGTACAGCGCGAAGCCGTCGGCGTGCCGTGAGTAGATCAGCTCGTCGGTGGACGGCGCGGCGTTGGCCAGGATCCCCAGCCACGCGTACGGATACGTCCGCTCGTAGACCGAAAGGCCGGGGATGAGCGGCCGGCAGATCCCGTGGAAGCCGTCGCACCCGGCGATCACGTCGCAGGACACCTCGTGCGCGACCCCGGACTCGTCGACATACGACAGCACGGGGCGCTCCGACGTCACGTCCGATACCGCGACCGAGGACGCGCTGAACTCGATCAGCGCCCCGGCCGCGAGCCGCGCCGCGATCAGGTCCTTGACGATCTCGGTCTGCGCGTAGATCGTCACCCAGCGGCCGCCGGTCAGCGACCGGAAGTCCAGGTGGTGACGCTCACCGAGAAATTGCAGGTAGATTCCCCCGTGCTCGATGCCCTCCGCGTCCAGCCGCTTGCCGAGCCCGACCGAACGCAGCAGTTCCACCGTCCCGGCCTCGAGCAGCCCGGCGCGCTGGCGCGCCTCGCAGTACGCCCGCGACCGGTTCTCGACCACCACGGATTCGATGCCGCCCAGCGCGAGCAGGTGAGACAGCAGCAGGCCGGCGGGACCGGCGCCGACGATTCCGACCTGGGTACGGGACGCAACAGCCATGTGAGCAAGACCCCTTATCTGTCCGTACTACGCACGATAGTTCAGAAAGCGAACGGTCGACATGCCGTCCGCGATTGTTATCATCGGGCAAAATGTCGCGGCGAGCGTCGTCGGCCAGCGCAGGGACCGCACCGGGAGGCCCACCGAATGCAGGATGAACCGACGAGCGAGGAGCAAGCCGCCGACGGCGACTTCGTGCAGTCGCTGGAGCGCGGCCTTTCCGTCATCCGCGCGTTCGACGCCGACCACCCCCAGCTCACGCTCTCCGAGGTCGCCGCCGTCACGGGGCTCAGCCGCGCCGCGGCCCGCCGCTTCCTGCACACGCTGGTGCACCTGGGCTACATGCGGGGCAACGGCGGCCGGTTCTCGCTGCGCCCCAAGATCCTCGAACTCGGGTATGCCTACCTGTCCAGCCTGACCCTGCCCGAGGTCGCCATGCCGCACCTGGAGGAACTCGTCGAGCAGGTCCACGAGTCCTCCTCGGTATCCGAACTCGACGGCGAGGACGTGGTCTACATCGCCCGCGTCCCCACCAAGCGGATCATGCGGGTGACCATCAGCGTCGGGACCCGGTTTCCCGCCTACGCGACGTCGATGGGCCGGGTGCTGCTGGCGGCGCAGCCCGACGACTGGCTCGACGAATACCTGGCCACGGTCAGCCTGCACGGCCTCACCGGGCACACCATCACCAGCCCCGGCGCGCTGCGCCAGGAACTGCGCAAGATCCGCGATCGGGGCTGGGCGCTGGTGGACCAGGAACTCGAGGAGGGGCTGCGCTCGCTCGCCGCGCCCATCAGGGACGCCGACGGCAAGGTCATCGCGGCCATCAACGTGTCCACGCACGCGGGCAGGCGCAGCCTGGAAAGCATCCTGGAGGACCTGCTCCGCCCGCTGCTCGCCACGGCCGCGCGGATCGAACGGGACCTGGCCAGCGCGCGCTCTGTTAGCCCCCGGGGACGGCCCCCCGGTGAGTTAGCCCCCGGGGACGGCCCCCGGTGCCCCCCGGACGGGGAGCCCCGCGCTCCCCGTACCCCCCGCGGGGGGCGACCCCCGGACGGTGCCCCCCCGGAGACGGTGCCCCCGGGCGGGGGCCCCGCGCCCCGGGCCCCGGGCTGCCCGCCTCCCCGGGCCCCGGCCTCCGGACGGGGGCTGCCCGCCTCCCCGGACTACCGGGCCCGGCACGGGGACTCCTGTCTCCCGTCCCCCCCGCTCTCGTCCCCCCTGGCAGACTAGCGTCCATGCGCACGTTGCTCGCCGACCATCCGCTGGTCACCCACAAGCTCACCTTGCTCCGCGACGCCGGAACCGACACCGCCACCTTCCGCACGCTCGCCGACGAGCTGGTGACCCTGCTCGCCTACGAGGCGACACGCGAGGTCCGGGTGACCACGGTGACCGTCACCACACCGGTCGGCGTCGCCACGGGCGCGAAACTGGCGCAGCCCATGCCGCTGATCGTCCCGGTGCTGCGCGCGGGCATCGGCATGCTCGACGGCATGACCCGGCTGCTCCCGATGGCGAGCGTCGGCTTCGTCGGGATGGTGCGAGACGAGAAGTCACTGGTCGCGTCGACGTATGCGAACCGGCTGCCAGCCGACCTGACCGGCCGCGAGGTCTTCGTGCTCGACCCCATGCTCGCCACCGGCGGCACGCTGGTCACGGTGATCGGCATGCTCGCCGAGCGGGGCGCCGCCTCGGTGACCGCGATCTGCCTGCTCGCCGCACCGGAAGGGCTAGCCCGCGTCGGGCGGGCGTTCCCCGGCGACGGCTCCCCCGCGGTCCGTGTCGTGACCGGCGCGGTCGACGAGCGGCTGAACGACAAGGGGTACATCGTCCCCGGGCTCGGTGACGCCGGAGACCGGCTATTCGGCGAGATCTAGCCGCCGCGTACCGGGCGGCATCGGGATGAATGCGGCAGCGAGCCGGTAATAGGCGGCTGAACGTCACATTCATCCCGAACGGGCCCGTGGTGCCTCAGCTCGCCCGCGGTTCCCCGCCGTGCCGCAGCCGGCCTTCCAGGGCCGCCAGCCGGAGTTCAAGCTGGTCGACGCGGTGGCGGAGGATTTCGAGCTGGGCCTCTTCAGCGAGCCGGCGCTCCGCCGAGCGCCGCAGCCGCGGCGAGGCCTCGGCGCGGGCGGCGACCATCGCGAGGGGGACGAGCCGTTGCGGCCCGTGCGGCCCGTCGGCGAGCCGGGACGGGATCTGGCCCGTGCGGTACCAGTTGCGCAGCGCGGCGCGGGAAACGCCGGTCTCGGCGGCCGCCCGCTCAAGCGTCACCCAGTCCGAGCCCTCAAGCCGGGCGCTCAGCTCAAGCTCGAGTTCCCATTCATCGAGCCGGTCTTCCCAGTCCATAGCAGACAGCCTCCCCGGCCAGCGCGTGATCTCTTCCGCCGCTGACCCTATTAATATCATGGTATTGACGGGGTTAAAAGCAGGGTGCAAGCTGGGGCCATGTTCGAGCGATTCACCGTGTACGCACGGCACGTCGTCGTCCTGGCCCAGGAAGAGGCCCGGCGGCTGAACCACAACTACATCGGCACCGAGCACATCCTGCTCGGGCTGCTCGGCGAGCCCGCCGGGATCGCGTCCCAGGTCCTCGGGTGCTCCGGCATGTCGCTTGAGGGCACCCGGCAGGAGGTCGCGGACCTGATCGGCCCGGGGAAGGACGCGCCCAAGGGGCATATCCCGTTCACCCCGCGGGCGAAGAAGACCCTGGAGCTGTCGTTGCGCGAGGCGCTGCAACTCGGCCATAACTACATCGGCACCGAGCACATCCTGCTCGGCCTGATCAGGGAAGGCGACGGCGTCGCGGTCCAGATCATGAAACGGCACGCCGATCCGGCGGTGATCCGCGCCGCGGTGGTCGAGCGCGTCCCGGCGGGGCCGGCGCAGAGCAGGCGGGTGCTGCGCTGGGCGCGGCGCCTTGGGCTGGGCGAGCTGAGCGCCGCGGCCGAGCGGGAGGCCGGGCTGACGGCGCTGACCGCCACCCCGGCCGCGGACGCCACGCTCAGCGAGGCCGCGCGGCTGGCCGGCGAGCAGCCGGTCGGGTCGCACCATCTGCTGCTCGCCGCCCTGGCCGACACCGATTCGGCCGCCGCGCGGGCGCTGGCGGCCCTCGGCGTCGACCTGGAGCAGGCCAGGAACGCGCTGCGCGACGCGGACGTCACGGGCACCAGCGACGAGCAGCCGGAGGAGGCGGGGCGCCGCCAGATGGTCATCCGCGTGCACGAGGACCGGCTCACGATCGAGGCGGCCGACCCGGTCATCGTGGCGGCCGCACAGGCCGCGCTCGGCGCGCTGGGCGAAGAGGCCGCCGCGGCCGGCGAGATCCGCGGCGAGACCCCGGCCTGCGCCAGCCTCAGCAATGCCTGGCAGGCGCTCAGGGACAGCCTCGTGGCCATCAGGCAAGCCGCCGCGCCGCCCGATGCCGCATAACCCCGGCAAGGACGAAGGCCGCGGGCGGACTCCGGCGCGCACACGGGATGCCCGGCACGGGCCTGAGTGACAGACTCAGAGCATGTCTATCCCCGGCAGGCTCATCGGGAGCGGGCGGAACGCCGACGTTTACGACATCGGGGACGGGCGGGCGTTGCGCCGCTACCGGGACGGCCGCCCCCCGCAGGCGGTCGGGCGGGAAGCCGAGGTCATGGCTCACGCCCGCGCGCATGGCGTGCCCGTCCCCGAGGTGTTCGACGTGTCCGGCCGCGACATCGTCATGGCGCGCGCGGCCGGCCCGACGATGCTGGACGTGGTGGGCCGCCGGCCATGGACAGCCCGCGCGCACGCCATGCTCCTGGCCCGGCTGCACACCGCGGTGCACCAGGTGCCCGCCCTGGACTGGCTGCCCGCGCCGTTCGCCGACGGCACCGGGAACGGTGGCGGCGCCGCGGCGGATGAAGTCCTGCTCCACCGGGACCTCCATCCGCAGAATGTCATCCTCACCGCCGACGGTCCCGCGGTGATCGACTGGGAGGGGGCGGCCCGCGGCCCGGCCGCCGCGGACGTGGCGATGACCTGGGCGATCGTGGCGTTCTCTCAGGTCCCCGGGCCGCGGGCAAGGGCCGTCGCGGCGCGGACGGTGCAATCGCTGTTCAGCCGGGCGTTCCTGCGCGCGGCCGGCCCCGTGGACGTGCGCTGGCTGGAGATCGCCGTCCGGCGCCGGCTCGAAGACCCCAACCTGCTCCCCGCCGAGGGAGCACGGCTGGAACGCCTGCTGCGCGACGGCAGGGCGCGGGGGCAGGCGCCGGGCACCGCCTAGCAGCGGGGCCTGGCCGCCGGACAGGAGCGCGTGCCGCGGCCGGGAGACAGCCGCGTACGTTCGGTATGACTGGGGCCAGGGCACCAAACGCGAACCCGCGGCTTGTGCACGGCCCGTATTGACCGGCTTTTTCGCAGGGCCTTACCGTCGATGAGGGTTCCAAAGGAGGAGCGCACGATGGCCGACCTCGACGTCGCGGTGGTGGGAGCGGGGTTCGCGGGCATCTACGCGGTGCACGCGCTGCGTTCGGCGGGGCTGACCGTGCGGGCCTTCGAGGCGGGCAGCGGCATCGGCGGGACCTGGTTCTGGAACTGCTACCCGGGCGCGCGGTGCGACGTCGAGTCCAAGGACTACTCCTACTCGTTCTCACCGGAACTGGAGCAGGAGTGGTCATGGAGCGAGCGGTACCCGGCGCAGCCCGAGGTGCTGCGGTACCTGCACCACGTGGCCGACCGGTTCGGCCTGTGGCCTTACATCCAGCTCAACACGCGGGTGACCGCGGCGAGGTGGGACGCCGGGCGGTCGGCGTGGATCGTGACGACGGATGACGGGGCGGAGCTCACGGCACGGTTCTGCGTGATGGCGGTGGGCTGCCTGTCCGCGGAAGCGGTGCCGTCGCTGCCGGGCCTGGAGACGTTCCGCGGGCCGTGGTACCACACCAGCCGGTGGCCGCGGGAAGGGGCCGACTTCACCGGGCAGCGGGTCGGGCTGATCGGCACCGGGTCCACCGGCATCCAGGTGGCGCCGGAGATCGCCGCCGTGGCGTCGCACCTGTACGTGTTCCAGCGGACGGCGAACTTCGCGGTGCCGAACCGGAACCGGGCGATCGACCCGGAGTGGGAACGCGAGTTCAAGGCGGGCTACCGGGAGTACCGGAAGCAGGCGCAAGAGTCGTTCCTCGGCGTGCCGATCGCCGGAACCGGGCGGCCGGTGCTGGCGGAGCCTCCCGCGCAGGTCCAGCGGACCCTCATGGAGCGGTGGCAGGCCGGCGGCGGAATGCCGTTCCTCGGCGCGTACACCGACGTGCTCGTGGACCGGGCGGCCAACGAGATCGTGGCGGAGTTCATGCGGGACCGGATACGGGAGACGGTTTGGGATCCGGTGGTGGCCGAACTGCTGTGCCCGCGGGCATACCCGGTCGGGGCGAAGCGGCTGTGCCAGAGTGACGACTACTTCGCGCTGTTCAACCAGCCCAACGTGACGCTGGTGGACATCAGGTCGGCGCCGATCGCTTCGGTGCATCCGGGCGGGCTGCGGACCGCGGCGGAATCGTACGAGCTTGACGCGCTGGTGTTCGCGACCGGGTTCGACGCGATCTCCGGGGCGTTCCGCCGGATCGACATCCGTGGCGTCGGCGGGGTGCGGCTGACCGAGAAGTGGGCAGCCGGGCCGCGCTCGTACCTGGGGGTGGCCGTCGCCGGGTTCCCGAACATGTTCACCGTGACCGGTCCGGGGTCGCCTTCGGTGTTCAGCAACATGGTGCTGTCGATCGAGCAGCACGTGGAGTGGATCAGGGACTGCATGGTGTACCTGGGTTCACACGGGTACTCCACGGCGGAGGCGAAGCCGTCGGCCGAGGACGCCTGGATGGCGCACGTGACCGACGTGGCGTACTCGACCCTGTTCCCGCTGGCGGATTCGTGGTATGTCGGAGCGAACATCCCCGGCAAGCCGCGGGTGTTCACGCCGTACCTCGGCGGCGTCGGGCCGTACCGGGCGCGATGCGACGAGGTGGCGGCGACGGGGTACGAGGGATTCGCGCTCGTCTGAGTCCCGTCTGAGTCCGGCCCCGCAGGTCTGACAGAGCTGTCCGGAGGTTAGCGGTGAGCGGTCCGATCCATCCGCAGGCGCAGCAGATCCTCGCCGCGAGGGCTGCCGTCGGCGCGCCACCGACCTGGGAGCAAACGCCCGCCGAGGTGCGCGCCGGGTTCGCGCCCGTGCGGGAGATGATCGGCGCCGGCCCGGACGTCGCCGCGGTGCGCGACGTCGTCATCCCCGGGCAGGCGGGCCACATACCGGCCCGGGTGTACTCGCCGGCGCCCGATTCGCCGGGGATCGTGGTGTACTACCACGGCGGCGGCTGGGTGATCGGCTCGGTCGACGACTGGGACGCCGTGTGCCGGGCGCTCGCCGTCGCGTCGGGCTGCGAGCTGGTGAGCGTGGACTACCGGCTGGCGCCCGAGCACCGCTTCCCCGCCGCGGCGGACGACGCCTACGACGCCGCGTGCTGGGCGGCGTCGTCGCTGGCAGAGGGGCGTCCGCTGGTCGTCGCCGGGGACAGCGCGGGCGGCAACCTGGCCGCGGTGACGGCGCTGCGCGCCCGGGACCTCGGCGAGCCGCGGCTCGCGCTCCAGGTGCTCATCTACCCGGTAACCGACCACGACCTGGACCGGAAGTCCTACCACGAGTACGACGGGACCGAGTTCATCGTGAACCGCCGGGACATGGTGTGGTTCTGGGACCACTACGCGCCCGACCCGGCGACCCGGCTCAACCCCTATGCCTCGCCGCTGCGCGCCACGGACCTTTCCGGGCTGCCGCCGGCGTTCGTGGTGACGGCGGAACACGACCCGCTGCGGGACGAGGGGTTCGCCTACGCGGAGCGGCTGCGCGCGGCGCGGGTGCCGGTCGAGCACCGGCACTACGGGTCGCAGATCCACGGGTTCTTCACGCTGGTGAACGTCCTCGACGATGCCGGCAAGGCGGTGGCCGAGGCCGGCGCGGCGATCCGGGCCGCGGTCGGGGCATAGTGGGCGCTCCGGGTTCTGCCGATGGCGCCTTCGGCCTGGATAGAACATGCCGTTGGCGCCATCGGCATGCTGGCGGGCCGGTTAGGAGGACTGACGATGCGGGCTATCGCGGCGATATTCGAGAAGCTGCACACGCCGTTCACCGTGGCGGACGTGGAGGTCGACGAACCGGGGCCGGGCGAGGTGCTGGTCCGGATCGTGGCGTCGGGCGTCTGCCACACCGACGCGCTGGCACGCGACGGCGACATGCCGTTCCCGGCGCCCGGCGTGCTCGGCCACGAGGGCGCGGGCATCGTGGCCGCGGTGGGCTCCGGCGTGTCCGGCGTGGCGGTCGGTGACAAGGTGGTTATCGGCTGGCCGTGGTGCGGGTCCTGCCGGAACTGCCTGGAGGGCCAGCCGCGGTACTGCCTGTCGCTCGGGCCGCTGGTGGCAAGCGGCGGCCGGGCCGACGGGTCCACCGCGCTGCGGCGGCTCGACGGGTCACCGCTGCACAGCCACTTCTTCGGCCAGTCCTCGTTCGCGACGTACTCGCTGTGCGCGGCGAACGCGCTCGTGCCGGTGCCCTCGGACGTGCCGACCGAGATCCTCGGGCCGCTGGCCTGCGGGATATCGACCGGGGCCGGCGCGGTGCTGAACGCGCTGCGGCCGCCCGTCGGGTCTTCCGTGGTGGTCTACGGCGCCGGGGCGGTGGGCCTGTCCGCGGTGATGGCGGCCCGGCTGACCGGCGCGACCACGATCATCGCGGTGGACCGGCTGGCCTCGCGGCTGTCCCTGGCCCGCGAGCTAGGCGCGACCGAGACGGTCGACGTGTCCGTCGCGGGCACCGATCCGGTCGCGGCCGTGCATGAGATCTGCGGCGGCGCCGCCGACTTCAGCCTGGACTGCGCCGGGGCGGTACCGGTGCTCCAGCAGGCCGCCGCGTCCGTGGGCATGCGCGGCACCGTGGCGCTGATCGGCGGCGCCCCCGCCGGCGCGTCGTTCTCCCTGGAGCACCAGCCCACGCTGTGGGGCAAGCGGGTGGTCGGCATCCTGGGCGGCGAGGGGCGCAGCGCCTCGCTGATCGGTTCCCTGATCACGCTGAACCGGCAGGGCCGGTTCCCGTACGACAGGCTGATCACGCCGTTCCCGCTGGAGCGGGTGAACGAGGCCCTGGAGGCCTCGCACGCCGGCGAGGTCATCAAGCCGGTGCTGCGCATGCCCGCCTGACCCGGGCAGGACAGGCTGGCGGGAGGCGCCGCCTCGCGGTTCGCCCCGGCCGGCGGGGGCGTCTCGCGGTTCGCCCCGGCCGGCGGGGCATGGGGCCCTTACCGGGGCCGCTAGGGTGGGCTCGTGACGACCGACGGCCGAGCAGGCAGGTGACGTGCACGTCGTGCCCGCAGGCGTGGGCCACCGGCACCTGATTGCCGGCCCCGTCGGCGGCGGTGGCGGTGCTTGCGTACGGCAAGCCGGCCGGCCCCGGTGACCGCACCGGCCCGCGCCCACGCCGTCCACACGGGACCTGGGGCCGCGGACGCAGGACGCGCCCGGCCGCGGACGCAGGACGCGCCGGAGCGCGGCGCCCCATACTCGCAACGCGGCGCCCGGTGCTCGTGCTGCGTCACCGCCGCATCTGCCGCCCCTCCAGGATCGGTATTAACCAGATGCGTCCGGGCTGTTACGGGTATACGTTTGTCGCGTGCCATCGGCTGACAGGCAGGACTACCGGGATCTCGCGCGCAGCCTGGCGGGGCTGCTGGACGTCGCTCGCCGCACGCTGAACGAGGAGGAGGCCCCCTCCGAGCTCGCCGCCCGCGTGACCGGCCACCTGGGCTGCGAGCTGTCGGAGGTGGTGGCCGTCCGCGAGCGGTTCCCGATATGGGACCACGTGAACGTCCACCGCGGCGTCGACGCCTATCTGGAGCGTCACGGCAGCACGGGCACGTGGTTCGGCATGCCTACCGGGATGATGCGCCCGCACCAGGACCTGCTCTCCCGGCTCGCGATGCCCGGGCCGGCTCAGTTCGGCAGGGCGGGAAGCGCGAGCTACGGCACGGCCGCGACCGGGCCGGACACCGACACCGAGGTGGTGACGCTCGGCATGATCGCCGCCGCCTCGCCCGGCGGCGAGCCGGCGGTGATCGGCCTGCGCGCCGAACGCGAGTTCGGCTCGCCCTACGGGGAACTGGAGATCCTGGCGGCGGACCGCGCGGCGGCGTCGGCGACCCGGACCGAGATCGGGCGGCTGTCGGCGGAACGCAACGTGTTCCGCGGGCAGGTGCTCAGCTTCGCCCAGAGCGAGCACCATGGCAACGAACTCGTGTCCTTCCTCCCCCGGATCCCGCTCGCCGCCGGGGAGGTCGTGCTCCCCGCCGGCGTCCTGGAGTCCATCGAGCGGCACGTCGCCGGGGTCGGGCGCCTCTCCGGCGAACTGCGTGACGCCGGACAGCACCTCAAGCGCGGCCTGCTGCTGTACGGGCCGCCGGGCACCGGCAAGACGCACACGGTCCGTTACCTGGCCGGCAAGCTCGCCGCCACCACCGTCATCATGCTGACGGGCCAGTCCATCCGGTTCGTGGAGTCCGCCGCCGCGCTCGCCCGCCGCCTGCAGCCCTCCATGGTGGTGCTGGAGGACGTCGACCTGATCGCCATGGACCGCGACTTCTCCGCCGGGTCGAACCCGCTCCTGTTCACGCTGCTCGACGCGATGGACGGGGTGGGCGCCGACGCGGACGTGACGTTCGTGCTGACCACCAACCGGGCCGACATCCTGGAGCACGCCCTGGCCGACCGGCCGGGCCGGGTGGACCTCGCGGTCGAGATCCCCCGGCCGGACGCGGTGTGCCGGGAACAGCTGCTGCGGCTGTACACGCGGGACGTGCCGCTCGAGGCGGACGCGTCCGCCGTGGTCGCGGCCACCGAGGGCGTCACGGCCTCGTACATCAAGGAACTCGTCCGCCGCGCGGTCCTGGCCGCGCTGCGCGCGGGGGAACGGCCCCCGGTCCTGCGCCAGGCACATTTCGACGAGGTGCTGGGCGAGATGAACGCCGAGCACCAGTCGCTCACGCGCTCGCTGCTCGGCGGCGACGCGGCGTCCGCGGACGCGCGCCCGCACGGCGCCTTCTGGCGGCCTGGCCGGTTACGGCACGCGGCGACCGGGGCCGCCGACGGGAGACCCGCGCTGCGCGCGCCCGCCACGGTCACCGCGGTTACCTTCAGGGCTGACAGCGCACGGGCAAGGAAGGAATCCGGTGACCGCCTTGCCTGACCGGATGGCCTTGCCGGACGGCATGAGCGCCGAAGAGGCCGGAGAATACGAGGCGCTCCCGGAGGACACCTGCCGCCGGACCGAGACCGTCGACGGAGCCGTCATCGTGAACGCTGCCCCGCGTCGCCTGCACCAGGACATCCGCCGCCGCCTGGCTAACGCCCCCTGGCGATGGCGTGCACCCGCCCCGCGGATACCCGCGCACCAGGACATCCGCCGCCTGGCTAACGCCCCGGAGGCAGCCGTGCGGTCCCGGCCTGGCGGTGTCCACGACGTTGGCCTGCGCCCGCGGGACATCCCGCCGCTCAACCGGTGCCCCGGCGCGGTGCGGTACGACGCCTCTCTTCCCGATGAGGCGGCGCTCCGCCCGCGGCTCTTCCCGATGAGGCGGCGCTCCGCCCGCGGCACTGCACGCTCGTGGCGGAGGTCATGTTCCCCGGTTCGGTGACCGCCGGCCAGACCGACAAGCCGGCCGGATACGCCGCGGCCCGCACCTCCCGCTGCCGGCGCGGCATGACCGGCCGACAAGGCCCCGTCCGTCTTCCGCTGCCCGCTCGGTCCGGCCACCGGCACCCGCGCGTCGGCAGGGGTGCACGCGGGAAGGATGATCGTCACTGAACCGGCCAGCGTCACGGCCGGCCTGGCCGCCCTGCTCTGGCCGGCCAGCTCGCCGCGGCGGCTGCCGTCCGTCATTATCCCGAACGGACGGTGGCGTCTGCCCGCAGCGCCTCACGCTCGGGCGCGGGATGGCGGGACAGCCTGCTCGGCCACCAGACCCACCGGCCCAGGTCCAGGTTCAGCGCGGTGACCAGCACCGAACGCACCACGAACGTGTCGAGCAGCACGCCGAACGCCACGGCGAAGCCGATCTCGGTCAGGAACGTGACCGGCAGCGTGGCGAGCACGGCGAACGTGCCGGCCAGCACGAGGCCCGCCGAGGTGATCACCCCGCCGGTCGCGGACAGGCCGGTCAGCGCGCCGCAGCGCGGTCCCTGGCGCTGCGCCTCCTCGCGCACCCGGGTCATGAGGAAGATGTTGTAGTCGATGCCCAGCGCCACCAGGAACACGAACACGAACAACGGGAACGAGGTGTCGGCGCCGCCGAAGCCGAACACGTCGCTGAAGAACAGCGCGCTCACCCCCAGGGCCGCGGCGAACGAGAGCACCACGGTGGCGATGAGCATGACGGGCGCGAGGAGGGCGCGCAGCAGCAGGGCGAGGATGACGAACGCGACCGCGAGGATGATCGGGATGATCAGGTCCCGGTCGTGCGCCGCCGCGCGCTGCACGTCCAGGTTGACCGCCGTGGTGCCGCCGACGAGCGCGCCGGCGCCCGGGACGGCGTGGACGGCGGCGCGGGCCCGGTCGATGGTCGCGTACGCGGCCTGGCTGTCCGGCGCGGAGGTGAGCGTGGCCTGAAGGTAGCTGTGGCCGACCACGGTCACCGGGGGCGTCACGCCGGTGAGGCCGCCGACGGACCGCAGCGCGGCGGCAAGCCGGGGACCCGACGCGGCGGCGCCGAACACCTCGACCGGCGCTCCCGCCCCCCCGGGGAAGTGATCGTCGAGCACTTCCTGGCCGGCCACCGAGTCCGGGTGGCCGCGGAACGACTGGGCGTTGGTCAGCCCGTGGGCCTGGAGCCCGGCCAGCCCGACGGCCATGGCCCCGAGCACCAGCGTGGTGGCGACCCAGACGGCCCGCGGGCGCCGCGCGATGCGGCGGCCGATGCGCGCCCACACGCCCCTTGTGGTGGGCTCGGCGGAGCCGTATTGCGGCCTGACCGGCCAGAACACCCAGCGGCCGGTGATCACAAGCAGCGCCGGCAGCAGCGTCATCATCGCGAGCAGCGCGACCGCGACGCCGATCGCCAGCACCGGGCCCATGCTGGCCGTGGAGTTGAGCTCGGCGAACGACAAGGTGAGCAGGGACAGGATCACCGTTCCCCCGCTTGCCACGATCGCGGGCCCGGCCCGGCGCAGCGCGATCGCCATCGCCGCGTGCCGGTCGGCGTGCCGCCGCAGCTCCTCGCGGTAGCGGGCGGTCAGCAGCAGCGCGTAGTCCGTCCCCGCGCCGAACACCAGCACGTCCAGGATGCCCGCGCTCTGCGCGTTGACGGTCAGCCCCGCGTGCGCGGCCAGCAGGTAGATGAGCGCCTGCGCGGTGACCAGCGCCGCCCCGCCCGAGAGCACCGGCAGCAGCCACAGCACCGGACTGCGGTAGGTGAGCAGCAGCAGCACGATGACGACCGCAAGCGCGGCGAACAGCAGCGTGCCGTCGATGCCCTTGAACGCGTCGCTCGAATCGGCGGCGTAGCCGAGCTGTCCGGTGATATGCACGGTCATGCCGCCGGCGCCGGCCTCCGCGATCGTCCGGAGCGAGCCGGCGGCGGCGCCCGCCGCGCTCCAGCCCTTGCTGCCGAGGTTGACGAACGCGATCGTCTCCATGGCCCTGCCGTCCCCGGCGACGACCGGGCCGGTTACCTGGCCGTGCAGGACGCCCGGCACGCCGGCGAACTTCGCGGCGTCCGCGGCCGCCTTGGCCCGGTCGGCCGCGGTCACGCCGGAGGGCCGGCTGTAGACCACCACGGCGGGGTACACGTTGGGCGAGATGAACTCCGATCTCAGGTTCAGGACCTGCGTGGATTCGGCCTTCGGCGGCAGCCACGACGAGGTGTCGTTCTTCTCGGCTCCGGTCAGCTTCCCGGACAGCGGCCCGGCGAGCACCACGACGGCCAGCCAGAACACCAGCAACAGCCACTTGGTCCGGCGCCCCGCCGGGGCGTACACCGCGCGCATCGCGCTCATCCCGCTCCTCCCCCTCCCGTCCCCTACCCGTTAGACGCCGTCCGGCGCCATGGGTCATCGGATTTCCGGCCCGTGCCTCCGGGAGCCGGGCCGGCGGCCCCGCTGATCAGCGCGGCCGGGCGAGGAGGGCGCGGGTGCGCTCGGGAAGCCCGGGAGGCAGCGACGCCACGATGTCGGCGATCGTCACCGCGGCCAGGGACCGCCGCCATGCGGCCTCGGCCCCGGCCATCCGCGCCGCGAGCGCGCAGGCACGGCGGCACTGGCTGGCCGGCACGGCCCCGCTGCCCCGCTGGCGGATCTCGTTGCACGTGTAGAACGGCGCCGTGCCGTCCACCGCCTCGACGATCTGCAACAGCGTGATCTGCTCCGCCGGGCGGGCGAGCCGGAAGCCGCCGCGCGGACCGGTGGCCGCGCTGAGCACGCCGGCCCGGACCAGCGCCTGTAGTTGCTTTGCCAGGTAGGCGGCTGGCACGTCGTAGTGCGCGGCGAGCTGTGCAGCCGAGGCCGTGCCGCCGGGCCCGAGCTGGGCCAGCGCCGTGGCGGCATGCAGCACCCATTCGGTGCTTTCCGGCAGCTTCACGGCTGCCAGCATATCGCAATTACGGATATTAATACTCTGTGATAACTTCGATCTGTGGCGGGAGGACGCGGGGGACGGAACCCGGACTAGGAGGGAGACGGCAGGCAATGCGGATCGCAGTAGCCGGCGCGACCGGACGGATCGGACGGCTCACCGTCGCCGCGCTGGAGCGCGCCGGCCACGAGCCGGTGCCGGTCAGCCGCGGCACCGGCGTCGACGCGTACGCCGGCACGGGCCTGGACGCCGCGCTGCGCGGCGCTGACGCGGTGGTCGACGCCACCAACATCTCGTCGAACAACGAGGCCGAAATCGTCGGCTTCTTCGGCACCGTCACGCGCAACCTGCTGGCGGCCGGGGAGCGCGCGGGCGTGCGCCACCACGTCCTGCTGTCCATCGTGGGCATCGACCGCGGGCAGCCCGTCGCGCACTACGCGGGCAAACGGGAGCAGGAGCGCCTGGTGACCGGGGGCCCGGTGCCGTGGACCATCGTCCGGGCGACCCAGTTCCACGATTTCGCGGCCATGGTGGCGGAGCGGGCGGAGCGGGACGGCGCCGCGACCATCGCCCCGCTGCTCGTGCAGCCGATCGCCCCCGCCGACGTGGCTGCCGTGCTGGCCGAGGTCGCGGCCGGCCCGCCGCTGCGCGCCAAGCTGGATATCGCCGGGCCGCAGACCGAGGACCTGGTGGACATGGCCCGCCGTACCTTCGCCGCCCGCGGCCGGGACATCAAGCTGGTCCCGACCTGGCGCGGTATGTTCGGCCCGCACATGGCCGGCGAGGTCCTGCTGCCCGGTGAGAAGGCCCGGCTGATGCCCACCGCGTTCGACGACTGGCTCGCCGCCGGCGCCCGCTAGCATCGCGGGCGCGGGGAGACGCCACCGTTCGTTCGGGATGATACGGATGAGCGACGGCGCGCTCGGGGGGCGCGGGCGCGGAGCCGCGAAGGCGCGAAAGGGCGCGGAGCGCGGGGGCAGCCGGTCAGCGGGTCAGCATCTCCGGCGGGACGTAGGCGTCGCTCATCGCGCGGGCGGTGGCGAATCCCGGCTTGAGCACCGTGTTGATCAGCCGCAGCCGCTCGTCGAACGGGGCGAACGCGCTCTTCATCGCGTTGATCGTCAGCCACTCGATGTCCGGCCAGCCGTAGCCGAACTCCCTGACGAGCAGCGCGAACTCCGAGCTCAGCGTCACCTGGCTCATCAGCCGGTTGTCCGTGTTCACGGTCACGCGGAACTGGAGCTGGCGCAGCAGCCGCAGCGGGTGCCGGCCGATCGACGGCACCGCGCCCGTCTGCACGTTCGACGACGGGCACATCTCCAGGGGGATGCGCCGGTCCCTGACGTAGCTGGCGAGGCGGCCGAGCCTGACGGTGCCCTCGGGGGTGATCTCGATGTCGTCGGAGAGCCGGACGCCGTGGCCGAGCCGCTCAGTTCCGCAGTACTGCACGGCTTCCCAGATCGACGGCAGGCCGAACCCCTCTCCGGCGTGGATCGTGATGTGGAAGTTCTCCCTGTGGATGTACTGGAAGGCGTCCAGGTGCCGGCTCGGCGGCCAGCCCGCCTCGGCGCCGGCGATGTCGAACCCGACCACGCCGTTGTCGCGGTACCTGACGGCGAGCTCGGCGATCTCCAGCGAGCGCGCCGCGGTGCGCATCGCGGTGAGCAGCGCGTATACCCTGATCGGGCGGCCGGCGCTGCCGGCTGCGAAGCCGTCGAGGACGGCCTTGACCACGTCGTCGAGGGTAAGGCCCCGTTCGGTGTGCAGTTCGGGGGCGAAGCGCACCTCGGCGTAGACGACGCCATCGTCCGCCAGGTCCTCCGCGCATTCGCTCGCGACCCGGTACAGGGCCTCCCCGGTCTGCATGACGCCGACCGTGTGCCGGAAGGCGTCCAGGTACAAGTTGAGGTGGCCGCGGTGAGCTCCGGCGGTGAGGGCATTGGCCAGCTCGCCGGGGTCGCGCGTCGGGAGGTCGCCGTAGCCGGTCTCCTGTGCCAGCTCGATGACGGTCGACGGGCGCAGGCCGCCGTCGAGGTGATCGTGCAGCAGGACCTTCGGCACGGCGCGGATCTGGTCAAGTGTCGGGCTCACGTGCGTTACGCTCCAACCTGGTCTATGACGAGCGGCGCCGTAGGGGGCGGTTCGCTGCCGATGCTAAGCGAACCGCGGAGCGCGTCGGCCGCCGGGGCGAAGCGGGCGGGATCGTCGGCGTGCAGCTCCACCACGGGCTGGCCTTTCCGGACGTACTCCCCCGGCTTGGCCAGGCAGCGGACGCCCGCCGTGCGGCTGACATCATCGTCCCTGCGCGCCCGGCCCGCGCCCAGCCGCCACGCCGCGATGCCCACGGCGAGCGCGTCGAGGCCAGTTATCCAGCCGCTCTCCGGCGCGGTGAGCGCGAGCTGCCGGTGGTCCGCTTCCGGCAACGGAGCATCCGGGTCCCCGCCCTGAGCCTTGATCATCGCCCGGAAGGTGTCCAGCGCGCGGCCGCTGGCTATCGCCTCTTCCGGGTCGGCGTCAATGCCCGCGAGCTCCAGCATGTTCCTCGCGAGGGCATAGGTGACCTCCATGAGGTCGTCCGGGCCTTCGCCGCTGAGCGCCGCGATGGCCTCCGCGACTTCGAGGGCATTGCCGACGGCACGGCCGAGCGGGGTGTCCATGCGGGTGACGAGCGCCCTGGTGCGTACCCTGTGCTGGTTGCCGAGGGCGACCATGGTGCGGGCGAGGGCCCGCGCCTGCCGGGGGTCCCTCATGAAGGCACCCGATCCCGTCTTGACGTCGAGGACGAGCGCCCCGGTCCCTTCGGCGATCTTCTTGGACATGATCGAGCTGGCGATCAGCGGGATCGACTCGACCGTTCCGGTCACGTCGCGCAGCGCGTAGAGCCTCCGGTCCGCCGGGGCCAGGCCCGCGCCGGCCGCGGCGATGACGACGCCCGTCTTCCTGAGGGCGCTGACGAGCTCTTCGTTGCCGAGGCTGGCGCGCCATCCGGGAACCGACTCCAGCTTGTCCAGCGTGCCGCCGGTGTGCCCCAGGCCGCGCCCGGACAGCTGCGGCACCACCGCGCCGCAGCTCGCCACGAGGGGCGCGAGCACCAGGCTTACCTTGTCGCCGACGCCGCCGGTGGAATGCTTGTCCACTGAGGGTTTCCCGAGGCCGCTGAGGTCGAGGCGCTCGCCGGAGGCGATCATCTCGGCGGTCCAGGCGCGGAGTTCGGCGTCGTCGAGGCCGTTGAAGCAGATGGCCATCAGCAGCGCCGCCATCTGTTCGTCCGCCACCTCGCCGTTCCCGTACGCGGCGAAGAGCCAGGAGATCTCCCGCTCGGTCAGCGGGCGTTCGTTGTCGCGCTTTACGCGGATCAGCGACACGACGTCAGGCAACGCCGCTCCCCCTCGGTCAGCGCCCCGGCCTGCCGGGGCGGCGGGCGGCGGTGCGGCGGGCGGCGGTGCGGCGGCGGGACCGGGAGACGGGCCGGCGGGCACGGACGGGGTGGCGGCGGGACCGGGAGACGGGCCGGCGGCGGGACCGGGAGACGGGCCGGCGGGCACGGACCGGGTAGCGGCGGCGGTCGGCCAGGGATCGCGGCGGGCGTCCAGATCCTCACCGCCGAAGGCGGCCGGGAGCAGTTCGGCGAGGGGGCGCGGCCCCCCGGGGGTGTCGATGAGAAGCGACGGGCCGCCTGCCTCAAGGAGGAGCTGGCGGCAGCGGCCGCAGGGCAGCAACGGGTCCCCGTCTCCCGCGACCACCGCGACCGCGATGAGCGCCGGTGACGCGGCCGCCGAAGCCTCCGGGGCGGCTTCGTCCGGCACCTGGGACGCTCCCGGGGCGGCAGGGGCGGCAGGGAACGTCGGCGCCTGCGGCCCGGCAGGCATAGCCGGGGCCTGCGGCCCGGCAGGGATAGCCGGGGCCTGCGGCCCGGTCGCGTGGAGGGCGGAGACTAGGCCGCATTCGGCGCACAAGGTGAGGCCGAACGACGCGTTCTCCACGTTGCAGCCCGTCACAACCCGCCCCTCGCCGGTCAGCCCGGCGGCGCCGACGCGAAGTCGCGAATACGGCGCGTACGCGCGCCTGGCCGCGTCCGCGGCCGCGGCGCGCAACGCCGCCCAGTCGATGGTCACCTAAGAAACATGCGCCAAGTCCGGGACTCCGGCAACCCTCGCCGCCGCCACCGTCGGCGGGCCGCCATCGTCCTTGGTTGCCGGCTTGCCGGGGTCCCTCGCCGCACCGCGGTCCCAGCCAGGCCGCACCGCACGGCCCAGGCCGCACCGCACGGCCTTGGCCAGGCCGCGCCGCAGGTCTTGGCCAGCTTGATTGGATCACCGTTCCCTGACGTCACAAGAGCCACGACTGCACCAGCTCCGAAGCCGGCAGGCTGCCGCAGCCAGCGCGATGAAGGGGAAATCCTTTTTGATGAAGGATTTTTACGGTATAGCGATAAGGAACTTACACGATCATGGTTGCCGACGTCCAAGTCTCAATCAATAATTTAGGCAATTAACGCAAAAAGGACATCAGCTGCGGCGGCGGCCACTGCGAGATGCCCGTAATGCCCGGATTGGTAACACCGTTTCTGAAGTGAGACTCAAGGCGTACGGCAAACGGCACCCGCCTTGCGGGAAACGCGCTACAGCGTCAGGACCGTGATGAGGTGGCCAGACCGCCTCGCCGATCGCCGGTGCCCGGGGTGCGCGGGGTGCGGTGCGCGGGGTCAGTGGGACCGGCGATGCGACAGAGGCCGGGACCGGCGATGCGACAGAGGCCGGGACCGGCGATGCGGCCGATGTCGCGGAAACAGATGATGTGCCCCGGTCAGTGGGAGCTGGCGATGCGGCCGGGTCAGTGGGAGCTGGCGATGTGCCAGGGAGCCGCCAGGTGCACGGTGAGCACGGCGATCACCAAGCCGGCCAGTAGCGAGGCAGCCAGCAGGGACAGGCGTACGCCCCGCCCGCCGAGGACAGCCGCCGCGTGGCCTGTGTACCGCCCGGGGTAGCCTTGCCCGGGGTATCCCGGGCTGCTCTGCCGGGAATACCCGGCAGCGGGGTAACCGCGGGCGGGACGGGCCTGGCTCGCATACCCGCCGCTGGGCGCCTCCGGCACCGCCGTGCCGCGGAACTCGGCGGCCAGCAGCCGCGGGAGCCGCGGCAGGTATGCCAGCACGTGCACGGTCATGGCGCAGAACCAGACGACGAATGACCCCTTGTGCAGGAACAGCCACGGCTCCCTTCCGGCGGGCCCGGCGATGGCGAGCATGATCCCGGAGCCGAACACGCCGCCCGTCGAGGCGACGATGACCGGGCCGAGCAGGCGCAGCAGCGGCGCGGGCGGACCCTTGCGCCGGTAGGGGGCGCTGCCCGTGTAATACCGGACGAACCGGTAGCCGGTCGAGCTCGCCTTGAGCGCGACCGGGCCGAGCAGCAGCATGCCGATGAAGAAATGCACCGTGAGCAGGCGGCCGAGACGCAGGATCGTCACGCCCTCGGCGGCCAGCAGCACGAGGAGCACCGTCCCGGTCAGGGCGGTCAGCCGTTCGTTTCCCCCGGCGCCGCCGGACCTGTCGACCCCCGACTGGACTGCGGCGCGGTGCCGCGCTCCCGGCATCGCCGACGGCCGCGGCGCGCCCGTCCGCTGCGGGATTCCCGGCGGCCGCGGCATCGTCGGCGGCTGCGGCGCCCCTGTCCGCGACCGCATCGCCGGGGGCTGCGGGCCTCCCGGGGGCTGCGGCATCGCCGGAGGCTGCGGCGCTCGGGGCCCCGGCCGCCCTGGGGGTACCCGCAGCGGGCGCGTGGCGTGCCATTCCTCAGGGCCGCGCGCGTGCGCCGGACGGCGCGGCGCCCCGAACGGGGCGTCTGTCGTGTCCGGGGTGTCTGCCGTGTCCAACGTCCGCTCCTTACGTCAGTCCCGCATGCCGCCTGCCGGTCCCGCATGCCGCGATCAAACCCGCAGCGGCCGATCGCCCGCGGCCGCCGGGGAACGCTCTGGGAGGGGCGCGAGCGCGGGGCACCCCGCGGCAGCGCGGCGTGCCAGCGATTCGAGCGCGGGCGGGACCGGGTCGGCGGTCAGCACCGGATAACCCCGCCGGCGCCTGGCGTGACGGCGCCAGACGGGCCCGCCGTGAAGGCGCCGTACGCGGCCGGCGGGAAGGCGCCAGACGGGGCCGGCGTGACGGCGCCAGCGGCGGAAGGTCCCCAGCGGGAGCCTTGCGGCGAGCCCTGCCGGGGAGCTTGCGGCGAGCCCTGCCGGGGAGGAGGGACCGACGGCGCCCGGCGGGTGCGGCGGCGGGGGTGCCGGATGCGCGGACCGCGCGAAGGCGACGGCGGAGCCGGCCGCGGCGGGCAGGTCTGTCCGCCGGGTGATTTTCCCGGCCCGGCGCAGCCCGTCGTCCCTGGCCCGCAGCGCCGGAGCGCGCTGTGAGAGCGCTGGAGCGTGCCGTGGGCGTGTCACGCGTTCAGGGGTATCCGCGATTTCTCTGAAACCACGCCCAAACTTCTTCAGGTCCCGTTAAGAATTCCGCTGAGTTTGCTCAGCGCGCGGCCCGGCCGCGGCCGCCCCTGCCGGTTCGGGCGCGCGTTCACCGGCCCGGGCGTTCCGGTTCACCGGCCCGGGCGTTCCGGTGGGATTCAGGATCACCCGGACAGTCCGGGAACCCCTCAGGACTAGTTAAGAATGACCCCGAATTCGCTTGTGTCAAGGGCCGCGGCCTAACTTGTAGGGGTGAGTTCTGCGCAGCTCTCTGTGCTCGTCGTGGAAGACGATCCAGGTATTGCCACCCAGTTGGTCCGCGGGCTTGAGCGGGCCGGCTACACCGCTGACAGCGTGGCCATGGGCGCCGACGCGCTACGCCGCCCGCCCGCCGACGTCGTGCTGCTCGACCTCGGGCTGCCGGATATCGACGGCGTTGACGTCTGCCGCCAGCTCCGGCAGTCATCCGACGCGGCGATCATCGTGGTGACCGCCCGCGGCGAGGAGGCGGACCGGGTACTCGCCCTCGACGAGGGGGCCGACGACTACCTGGTCAAGCCGTTCGGCCTCGCCGAGCTTCTCGCCCGGATCCGGGCGGTGCTGCGCCGCGGCCAGCGGCTGGGCGGGGGGAGCGAGGTGCTGCGGCACGGCCCGCTCGTCGTCGACCTGCGAACCCGCAAGGTGACCATGTCGGGCAATGAAGTGGCGCTGACGCCGAAGGAGTTCGCGATCCTGGAGTGCCTCGCCGCCGATCCCGGCCGGCTGGTCAGCCGCCAGGAGATCGTCGAGCGCGCCTGGGACGAACACTGGTACGGACCGACCAAGGTGCTCGACGTACACCTGGCGGCACTGCGCCGCAAGCTCGGCGATCCCTCGCTCATCGAAACCGTCTACGGCCACGGCTTCCGCCTGGCCGACCGCCCCGCTGACCCGTGACCCGCCGCATCGTCCTCGCACTGCTCGCGCTGACCGCCGCGGTGCTGATCGCCGCGGTGGTGCCACTGGCCCTGCAAGCCGTCGCGCACGAACAGGACGCGTTCGTCAACGCCACGGAGGCGACCGCCCGCTCGGTGGCGGTGGTCGCCGAGGACAAGCTCGGTGACCGCGCCGCCGACCCCGCGCTGGCGTCCGCGGTGCGCAGCGCCGCCAGACAGGGCGATGAGCTGCTCGTGCTCAACTATCACGGCAGGCCCATCGCCTGGTACGGCAGCAGCCCGCACGACAGCTGGCACCAGGTCGCGGCGGAGGCGTACCAGTCGAACGGCCAGGCCGCCAAGCTGACCAAGGACCGGGTGATCGTCGTCGAGCCGATCTGGAACGACGGGAAGTACAACGGCACGCAGATCGGCACGGTCGTGCTGGAACGGCCGATCGGCCAGCTGAACCAGAACATCGAGACCCTGTGGCTGTACCTGGCGGCGCTCAGCGGCGGCGCGATGGCCGCCGCGGCGCTGATCGCGGTCTACTTCGCCCGCTGGGTAGGCAAGCCGCTGGCCCGGCTGGACACCGCGGCGCGGCAGATCGCCAACGGCGACCTCACGGTCCGCGCCGGGACCGCCGCCGGGCCGCCCGAGGTGCGCCGGATGGCGGCCACGTTCAACATGATGGCCGGGCGCCTGGAGACCCTGGTGCACGGGCACCGCGCCATGCTCGCCGACGCCTCACACCAGCTACGCACCCCGCTGACCGCGCTGCGGCTGCGCCTGGACCTGCTCGCCGCGGACTCCGGGCCCGCGGCCGCCGCCGAGTTCGCCGGGGCACAGGAGGAGATCGCCCGGCTCTCCAGGCTGGTCGACGGGCTGCTCGCCACGGCCCGCGCGGAGAGCGCGACCGAGCAGCTGGAGAACATCGACGTGGTCGCCGTGACCGCCGAGCGGGTCGCGGCCTGGCAGCCGGTGGCCGACGGCCACGGCGTGAAGCTCGTGGTGGAGCCGGCCAGCCTCGACGACGACGGCCGGGAATCGATCCGCCCGTTCGTCGCGCTCGGCGCCGGGCACCTGGAGCAGATCCTGGACAACTTGCTGGACAACGCGATCGAGGCGATCGGCGACGGCGGCGGCCTTGTCCGGGTGACGGTGGCGAGTTCCGACCACGGCACCACGCTGACCGTCGCGGACGACGGTCCGGGGATGACCCCGGAGGAGCGGTCCCGGGCGTTCCTGCGGTTCTCCAGCGGCACCCCGGGCGGCACCGGCCTCGGGCTGGCGATCGTGCACCGGCTGGTCACCGCCAACGGCGGCACGATCAGGCTCGCCGACACGCCAGGGGGCGGCCTGACCGTCGAGCTGGACTTCCCGGCCACCGGGCTGTACGAAGACGCGAACCCGGCGGGGTGATCGAGCGGGGTGATCGAGCGGGCCCTGGCTGCGGCCCAGCTCAGAGAGCATCTTCTGATCGCGATTCGGCAACGACGTGGCCGCAGTGCCGACGAGGCCCTTCCCAGCAGGCACGGACAGGTTTAACCTTCGGGCAGTCTGGGCCGGGGGGAAGCCCCGCGGCGCCTGGGCACCCGGCAACCTGGTCCTGTGGAGGAGACGGTGAGACACACCGCGTTGATATCGGCGGCTGCGGCATCGGTAGCGACCCTGCTGCTGGCCGCGTGCGGCAGCAGTTCGTCAAGTGCCCCGTCGGCGTCAGGCACGTCGAGTCCGGCCGCGACGTCGGCGGCCACGTCGGGCACGGCGGGCGCCTCGGGCGCTTCCTTCCTCGGCTGCATGGTCACCGACACGGGCGGCATCAACGACAAGTCGTTCAACGCGTCGGCCTGGCAGGGGATGCAGGAGGCGGCGGCCGCCAACCCGAAGATCACGGTCAAGTACTTGCAGTCCACCTCGCAGAGCGACTACGTGCCGAACATCAACACGTTCCTCGGTGAGAAATGCGGGATCATCGTCACGGTCGGCTTCCTGATGGCGCAGGCCACGCAGACCGCGGCGCAGAAGAACCCGAGCCAGCACTTCGCGATCGTGGACAACGCCTACAACCCGCCGATCAAGAACGTCGACGCGCTGCTGTTCAACACCGTGCAGGACGGCTTCCTCGGCGGTTACCTGGCCGCGGGCATGTCCAAGACCGGTAAGGTCGCGACGTTCGGCGGCATGGAACTGCCGACGGTGACCATCTACATGGACGGCTTCTGGGACGGCGTGCAGTACTACAACTCCAAGCACGGCACGCATGTCCAGGTGCTCGGCTGGAACGAGCAGACCCAGAAGGGGTCCTTCACCGGTGACTTCACCAACCAGACGAAGGGCCAGACGGTCACCCAGACGTTCATCAGCGAGGGTGCGGACGTCATCTTCCCGGTCGCGGGCAACGTCGGCCTTGGCGCGGCCAAGGCGGTCCAGGACGCGGACAGCGCGGGCGGTCACGTCGCCATGCTCTGGGTGGACACCGACGGCTGCATAAGCGCCGCGCAGTACTGCAAGTACTTCATCAGCAGCGTGACCAAGGGCATCCAGACCGCGGTGAAGAACGCGGTGCTCTCCGCGCAGGCGGGCACGTTCAAGGGCGGCAACTACATCGGCACGCTGGCCAACGGCGGGGTCGCGCTCGCGCCGTTCCACGACTACGCCGGCAAGGTCCCGGCGTCGCTGCAGGCCGAGCTGAAGGCCATCCAGGCCGGCATCGAGAACGGGTCCATCAAGACGCCGACCAAGAGCCCGGTCAGCTAAGCGCGGTTGATCGCACGTGGAACTTGAGCTCAGGGGCATTACCAAGCGGTTCGGCCCGATCGTGGCCAACGACGGGATCAGCCTCTCGGTGGCCCCTGGGCAGGTCCACGCCCTGCTCGGGGAGAACGGCGCGGGGAAGACCACGCTGATGAACGTCCTGTACGGGCTTACCCAGCCCGACGAGGGCGAGATCCTCATCGACGGCAAGCCGGCCAGGTTCGGCTCGCCGAGGGACGCGATCGCGGCCGGAATCGGCATGGTCCACCAGCACTTCATGCTGGTGCCGGTCTTCACGGTCGCGGAGAACGTGACGCTCGGCATCGAGGAGACCGGCCGGGCCGGCCTCCTCGACCGGCGCAGGACACGCCGCGGCGTGCGGGAGCTTTCCCACCGCTACGGCCTCGACGTGAACCCGGACGCGCTGGTCGAGGACCTGCCGGTCGGCATCCAGCAGCGGGTCGAGATCATCAAGGCGCTGGTCCGGCAGGCCAACGTGCTGATCCTGGACGAGCCGACGGCGGTGCTCACCCCGGCGGAGACCGAGGAGCTGTTCCGGATCATCCGCCAGCTCAGGGACGGCGGCACGTCGGTCATCTTCATCTCTCACAAGCTCAGGGAAGTCCAGTCGATCGCCGACACGATCACCGTGCTGCGCCGCGGCAAGGTCGTCGGCCAGCGCACCCCGCCCGCGACCGAGGAGGACCTGGCGTCGCTGATGGTCGGCCGGAACGTGCAGCTGCGGGTGAGCAAGACGCCGGCGCGGCCGGGGGATGTCGTGCTGCGCGTCACCGGCCTGGCGGTGGCCGGCGAGCACGGCGAGCTGGCGGTGCGCGGGCTGTCCTTCGACGTCCGCGCCGGGGAGATCCTCGGGATCGCCGGCGTGCAGGGCAACGGGCAGACCGAGCTGTGCGAGGCGCTGATGGGGCTGCGGCCCGCGGTGGCCGGCTCGGTGACGCTGAACGGGGTGGACCTTACCCGCGCGTCGCCCAGGGACAGGCTGCGGGCGGGTATCGCCTACGTGCCGGAGGACAGGAAGGAGGACGGGCTCGTCGGTTCTTTCACGGTGACCGAGAACCTGATCCTGGACACCTACGACCAGCCGCCGTACGCCTCGGGTCTCAACCTCAACCTTTCCGAGATCGCCAGGAACGCGGCCGCGCGCATCGCCGAGTTCGACATCCGCACCGAATCCGGCGCCGCCCCGGCCGGCACGCTGTCCGGCGGCAACCAGCAGAAGGTCATCCTGGCCAGGGAACTCGGCCGGGAGCACAAGGTGCTGATCGCCAGCCAGCCCACCCGCGGCCTCGACGTCGGCTCCATCGAGTTCGTGCACCGCCGGATCGTCGGCCAGCGCGACCACGGCGTCGCGGTGGTCATCGTCTCCTCCGAACTGGACGAGATCTACGCGCTCGCCGACCGCATCGCGGTGATGTACGAGGGCAAGATCACCGGCTTCCGCGGCCCCGGCGTGCCCGCCGCCGAGCTCGGCCGGCTGATGGCCGGCGGCGCCGACGACGGCGACGACGGCGACGACGGCGGCGACGGCGTGACCGAAGTCCCCGGCGGACCCGCTGACGGCGAGGCAGGCGTCCCCGGCAGCCCGGACAGCCCGGACAGCCCGGACAGCCCGGACAGCGCGGCGGAGGCGGCCGCCTTGCAGGAGGAACCATGACTGCCCCGCCACCCGCGGCGGAACCTTCCGCGACACCGCCGGCGGCGGAGGAGGCCGCCGGGGACAGTCGCCACCGTCCGTTCGGGGAAATTCTCCGGCAGTCAGTGCTCGAGGGAAACACGGTCACGGTCACGGTGCTCGCCTTGTTCACCGCCACCGTGCTCGGCGGGCTGCTGACCGCCTTCACCAATGCCAGCGTGCTGCACGCCTGGGGCAGCTTCTTCACCGCGCCGGGGAACGCGGTCGCGCGGGCATGGGACGCCGCGGCGGGCACCTACGTGGCGCTGTTCGAGGGCTCGGTGTTCAACCCGCACACGGTCGCGGCGCTGTTCCAGCAGGCCTCGCTGCCGGTCGCCGTCCACGACGGATACCTGTCCGCCGTGTTCAACCCGCTGTCGGAGACCGCGGTACAGGCGACGCCGCTGATCCTCGCCGGGCTCGCCGTGGCGCTGCCGTACCAGGCCGGCATGTTCAACATCGGCGGGCAGAGCCAGTTCATCGGCGGCGCCATCATGAGCGCGTGGCTCGGCTACGACGTGAGCATGCCGTTCTTCGTGCACGTGGTCGTCTGTGTCCTCGGCGGGTTCGCCGGCGGCGCCGCGCTCGGCTGGCTGGCGGGCGAGATCAAGGCGCGCACCGGGGCGCACGAGGTGATCGTCACGATCATGCTCAACTACGTCATGCTGTACCTGCTGGCCTACCTGCTCTCCTCGCCGTCGCTGATGCAGGCGCCCGGGTCGCCGAACCCGATCACGCCGCCGATCGCGTCCAACGCGCACCTGCCGCTGCTGGCCGGCACCCACCTGCGCATCAACGCCGGCTTCCCGCTGGCGCTGGCCTGCGCGTTCGGGGTGTGGTGGCTGCTCAACCGGACGACTACCGGGTTCGAGTTCCGCGGCATCGGCGCGAACGCGTCCGCGTCGCGGGTCGCCGGGATGAACGTGGAACGCAACTGGGCCCTGGTGATGGCGATCGGCGGCGGCCTCGCCGGGCTGGCCGCGTCCACCGTGATCCTGGGCACCGACTTCACGCTCAACCCGCAGAGCTTCGGCACCTACGGGATCGACGCGATCACCGTGGCCCTGCTCGGCCTCGGGCGGCCGGGCGGCGTGGTGGCGGCGGGCCTGCTGTTCGGCGCGCTGCACGCGGGATCGCCCGGGATGCAGGCGTCGACCGGCACGCCGGTGCAGATCGTGCAGGTGCTGCAAGCGCTGATCGTCCTGTTCGTGGCGGCGCCGCCGCTGGTCCGGGCCATCTACCGGCTGCGCGCGGCACGGGCCGGCGGGGTCGGCACGACCATGTCCAAGGGGTGGAACGCGTGACGTCACGTGCCTCGGCCGAGCGGCTGCCGGTCCTGCTGGCGCCCGGTCCCGCCAGAGGCGGCGCGGCGCCGTGGGGCGGCCGGTTCGCCGCGCCGCTCACGTACGCGGTGTTCGGGCTCGTGGACATCGTGGTGTTCGGGCTGCACGCGCACGGGTCGGCCACGTTCGCGTTCACGCCGCAGTTCGCCAGGGTCACGGTGCCCAACCTGGTGCTGCCCGCCGCGGCTGCCTGCTACGTGTGCGGCGGCATCACCCTGGCCCTGGCCGGCTTGCGGCTGCTCTCGCTGCTGGGAATCGTTCCCCTCGCCCGCGTGCCACGCCGGGTCGTCGTGGGGCTCGTGCTCTTCTTGTTCATCGTCGCGCTGATCGCCTGGGCCGACGCCGGGCAGACGATCCCGTTCAACGTGGTGAACCTGCTGTCCGGCACGCTTGACGACTCGATCCCCATCATGCTCGGCGCGCTGACCGGCGTGATCTGCTCCACGTCCGGCGTGATCAACATCGCGATCGAAGGCCAGCTGCTGCTCGGCGCGTTCTGCGCGGCGATCGCGACGTCGGTGACCGGGTCGCTGTGGCTGGGGCTGTTCTGCGGGGCGCTGGCCGGGTCGCTGGTGGCCGTCCTGCTCGCCCTGTTCGCGATCTCCTACCGGGTCGACCAGGTGGTGCTCGGCGTCGTGCTCAACACGCTGGTGCTCGGGCTCACCGGCTACCTGTACAACGCGATCATGGTGCCGTACGGTGACACGCTGAACAACCCCGCGACGTTCAGCCTGCTGAAGATCCCGCTGCTCGGTGACATCCCGATCATCGGGCCGGTCTTCTTCGACTCGACCGTCTTCCTGTACATCACGTACGTGCTGCTCGCCGTGGTGCAGGTGGGGCTGTTCCGGACCCGGTGGGGGCTGCGCACCCGGGCGGTGGGCGAGCACCCGGTGGCCGCCGACACCGTGGGCATCGGCGTGCTGGCGACGCGGTACCGGAACGTCATCGTCTCCGGGCTCATCGCGGGGATCGGCGGGGCGTACTTCACGATCGGCTCGGTCGGCTCGTTCGGCCCGGACATGTCCTCGGGCGAGGGGTACATCGCGCTGGCGGCGATGATCTTCGGGCGGTACACGCCGTTCGGGGCGATCGGGGCGGCGCTGCTGTTCGGCTTCACCACGCAGCTCCAGTCCATCCTGTCCAGCATCAACGTGCCCATCCAGTCGAACCTGCTGCTGCTTACGCCCTACGTGGTGACGATCATCGTGGTGGCCGGCCTGGTCGGGAAGGTGCGCGGCCCGCGCGCCGAAGGCGTCCCCTACATCAAGTCCTGACGCGCTGCCCGGTGTGCCTGGTTTCACTGATGCAGTAACTCAGATGTGTGCGCACTACCCTGTCGCTCGATGATGACGTCCTGCTTGCCGTCAGGGAACGGGCACGGCGTGAGCACCGCACGGCCGGCGCGGTCCTGTCTGAACTCGCACGGCAGGCGCTGACGCAACAGCGCGAGGCAGCCACGTCCGCGGACACCGATGGCTTCTACGGCTTCCGGCCGCTGCCGCACCGGGGCGAAGCGGTCTCCAACGCGCTTATCGACAGGCTGCGCGAGTCAGCCAGCCTCGCTACCCAAGCCCGGTGCCCCCGGGCTGGCCCTCGAGCGGCTGGCCCGCGCGAGCAGCACCGCGTATCACGAATTCTGGCCCTGCTCGGTGAGCCTGGCCGATGAACACGTCGTGGACGCCTCGCGGTTGCACGGCCCGCGGCAGGTGACCGGCGCGTACCCGCTGGCGCTGGCGGTCGCCCATGACGGCCGGCTCGTCACTTTCGACCAGTCGATCCCGCTGAGCGCTGTCCGCGGAGCGAAGGATTCGCATCTGACCGTGCTCTGAAGATGCTATGAAGCATCGCCTCATCCTGTTCAGGGCCGGGACCTGCGGCGCTGGAACGCGGGCCTTTGGTCACTCCGGGCCGGCCACGGCGGCGGGTTGACTGTCGATGTGTTCTTCTCCCATGAGCGTGTGCTGGCCGTCCCCTTCGCCACCGCGGCGGCGCGGCTGGCTAGGCTGCCGCGCGGTGGCTGGTTCCGGGAGATGTCGGAGGCGGTTTACCAGGACGGCGTGGAGCATTTGATGCGGGTCGGGCCGGCAGGCGCCATGCCAGGCGCGTCCCGGCTGGTACGAGTCTGGTTCACCGAGCCTGTCCACCGGGACGGGACGATGGCGATCGGGCTGCGGTGGGAGGCGACCGGGGTAACGGGAGGGCTGTTTCCCGCGCTCGACGCCGACATCCGGCTGACCGGCGACGGCGAGGGCGCGCGGCTGACGCTGACCGGCTCCTACCGTCCCCCGTTCGGCGCGCTGGGCGCCGGGCTTGACCGGCTGTTGCTGCGCACCGTGGCCACCGCCACGCTCAGAACGCTGCTGGCCCGCGTGGCCGCCGCGCTGGAAGACGTTCCGGCGGTCAGCCACCGCTCCTGATGCCCGCGGGGCGTGCGGGGCGCGGGGCGTGCGGGGCGCGAAGCGTGCATCATGAGGGCGGAAGGTTGAGCGATGCGCGGGGGTGGCTGTGGCGATCGACTCGGAGGTACGCGAGGCGGTAGCGGCGTGGATAGCCGACGATCCCGACGAGGATGACCGGGTTGAGCTGCGTGCGCTGCTAAGCCGGGCCGCACCGGCCGGGGATGCCGCACCGGACGAGGATGCGATCGCCGAGCTGCGGAACCGGTTCGCGGGACGGCTGACGTTCGGGACGGCTGGCCTGCGCGGCGCCGTCGGCGCCGGACCGAACCGGATGAACCGCGCCGTCGTGCGGGCCGCGACCGCGGCGGTGGCCGGATGGCTGCTCGCCGCTCGGGGCGAGGCGGCCGCTCAGAGCGAGGCGGCCGCCGCCCGACCGCCGGGCGAACCGCCCGCCGTCGTCGTGGGGTGCGACGCGCGGCACCGCTCGGATGAGTTCGCGGACGAGGTGGCGCGGGTGCTGGCGGGAGCGGGCGTCCGGGTGCACCTGCTGCCCAGGCCCGGTCCGACGCCGCTGCTCGCCTTCGCGGTCCGGTACCTGGGCGTCAGCGCGGGGATCATGATAACCGCGAGCCACAACCCCGCGGCGGACAACGGCTACAAGCTGTACCTCAGCGACGGCGCGCAGGTCATCCCCCCGGTCGACGCCGAGATCGAAGGCCGTATCGCCCGGCTTGGCCCGCTCTCCAAGATCCCCACGGCGAGCCTGGACGACCCGCTGATCGTCTGGCACGGCGACGAGATCGCCGCGGCGTACCTCGACGCGGTCGCCGGCCCCGTGCCCGCGGCGGACGCCCCCGTGCCCGCGGCGGACGGCCATGACCTGACGATCGTGTACACGCCGATGCACGGGGTCGCGGGGGACCTCATGCTGCGCGCCATCCGGCGGGCCGGGTTCGCCGCCCCGCATATGGTGGCGGCGCAGGCCAAGCCGGACCCGGACTTCCCGACGGTCGCGTTCCCCAACCCCGAGGAGCCCGGCGCGCTTGACCTGGCGCTGGCGGACGCACGGGCGCTCGGCGCGGACCTGGTGCTGGCCAGCGACCCGGACGGGGACCGGCTGGCGGTGGCCGTGCCGGGGCCGGGGGGCTGGCGGCAGCTATCCGGCGACCAGCTGGGCGCGCTGCTCGGCGCTCACCTGCTCGGCGCTCACCTGCTCGGCGCTCACCTGCCCGGCGCTCACCTGCCCGGCGCTCACCTGCCCGGCGGGGGCGACAACGCGGGCGGCGGGGGGAACAGCGCGGGCGGCGGCGGGGGGAACAGCGCGGGCGGCGGCGGGGACGACGACGGCGGCCCGGGGGCGGACACGAACCCGCGCGAGCCGCTCGTGGCCACGACGATCGTCTCCGCCACGCTGCTGCCGAAGATCGCCGCGACGGCCGGCGCGCGCTGCAAGGAGACGCTCACCGGCTTCAAGTGGATCGCCCGGGCGGCCGATGACCAAGCCGGGTGTGAGTTCGTCTTCGGCTATGAGGAGGCGCTCGGCTACCAGGTCGGCCAGGCGGTCCGCGACAAGGACGGCATCGGCGCGGCGCTCGCCGTCCTGCGCCTGGCCGCTGCCGCGAAAGCGGCCGGGCAGACCCTCCTCGACGGCTACGACAGCCTTGAGCGAGCACACGGGGTGCACCTGACCGGGCAGCTATCCCTCCGCATCGGCAGTCCGGCCGAGGTCATGCGCCGGATCAGGGCCGCTCCGCCGGACGCCCTTGGCGGGCTGCCCGTCGAAACGGTCACGGATTTCACCGGTCCCGGTACCGGCCTGCCGCCGTCCGACGTGCTGCGCTACGCGCTCCCCCGGGCGAGGGTGGTGATCCGGCCGAGTGGCACCGAGCCCAAGATCAAGGCGTACCTGGAAGTCGTCGAGCCGGCCGGGGATGATCTCGCCGCCGCGCGCGCGGCGGCCGCGCGGCGGATGGCGCCGCTCCGCGCCGCGGTGACAGCCATCCTCGCCGCACGATAAGGCTGGCGCCCTTCGCCGCAGATGGCGCCCTTCGCCGCAGAGAAGGCCTGGCGGCCCGCCCCTCCAGATAAGGCCTGGCGGCCCGCGCCGGGCAGTCCGTAGGATGCTGAGGATGGCACAGCCCTGGTGGAAGCCAAGCTGGTCGGTGCCGGCCGCCATGCGGGCCGTGCGGGCCACCATCGTCGTCCCGTCGCTGTTCGCGCTGACCTACAAGGTGATCGCCGACCCGCAGATGGCGCTGTTCGCGACGTTCGGCGGGTTCGCGACGCTGGTCATCGCCGGGTTCGGCGGCACCAGGAAAGACAAGCTTGCCTGTCACGCCGGCCTCGCCGTCGCCGGCAGCCTCGCGCTGATCATCGGCACGCTGGTCAGCGGCACAACCTGGCTCGCCGCGCTTGTCACAATCCCCGTCACGTTCGCGATATTCTTCGCAGGGGTCGCCGGGCCGAACGCCGTTTCCGGCTCCACCGCGGCGATGTTCGCCTATGTGCTGCCGGTCGCCTCGGCGGGAGGCGCCGCCACGATCCCCAGCCGGCTCGAAGGCTGGTGGCTGGCCTCGGCGGCGGGAACCGCAGCCGTGCTGCTGCTGTCCCCCCGCTCTCCCAGCGACCGGCTCCGGGCGGCCGCGGCGGAACTCGCCGCCGGACTTTCCAGCCGCGTCAGGACCGCCGCGAGCGGGCAGGCCACGCAGCCGCAGACGATGCACGCGGCCAAGGAGAAGCTGCGGACCACGTTCACCGCCGCGCCGTTCCGGCCCACCGGGCTGGCGGCCGCCGACCAGGCGATGTCCAGCCTTGTCCAGCTGCTCGACTGGGGTGCCGCGCAGGTCAGCGACGCGTTCGACGGGCACGTCGACATGGCCCGGGCATGCCTGGCCGACCGCGATCTGCTGCGCGCCGCCGCGGACATGCTCGCCGCCGTCCAGGCGCTGCTGTCCGGGCAGCAGGCGGACCCGGACTTCGGCGCGCTCGAGGCCGCGCGTGCCCGCTCTGCGGCCAACCTGAGCAGCCTGTCCGGCCGCGCCGGGGAACCCGACGCACGCGTAGCGGCGGCGCATGCCGTGCACGCCCAGGCCATCGCGGTCGTCGCGCGCAGCGCTGCCGCCGACGCGCTCATCGCGAGCCGCCGGGCCGGCACGGAGATGGTCGAAGCCGAGCGCCGCACGTGGTACGCCGGCGGCCCCGGGCCCGTGGCGGGGGGTGCGCGGGGAGCCGGGGGTGGACGGGGAGCCGGGGGGCTACGGGCGGACGGGCAGTCCCCCCGTGCGCAGGCAGGATCCGGGGAGGATCGCTCCCCCCGGATCAGCAGAGCCCCGCGGATGGCCGATCTGGCCGGAGCCGCGGTCGTGGTGACCAGACACGCCAGCATCCGTTCGGTGTGGTTCCTGAACAGCCTGCGCGGCGCGGTGGCCCTGGCCGCGGCGGTCGCCGTCGCAGACCTCTCCAGCGTGCAGCACGGATTCTGGGTGGTCCTCGGCACGCTTTCCGTCCTGCGCACCAGCGCGGCGTCGACCGGGGCCACGGCGTGGCGGGCGCTGGCGGGAACGGTCGTCGGGTTCATCGTCGGCGCCGCGCTGCTGCTCGCGATCGGGACAGGACAGACCGCCTTGTGGGTGGCGCTGCCCGTGGCGGTGCTCGTCGCCTCCTATGCGCCGGGAACGACCCCGTTCCTCGTCGGGCAGGCCGCGTTCACCGTGACGATCGTGGTGCTGTTCAACCTGCTCGTTCCCGTCGGGTGGAAGGTCGGCCTGCTGCGCGTCGAGGACGTGGCGATCGGCTGCGCGGTCAGCCTGGTGGTAGGCGTGCTGTTCTGGCCGCGCGGCGCGTCGTCGGTGGTCGCGGCCGACCTCGCCGACGCGTTCCGGCAGGGCGCGGAGTATCTGACGCAGGCGGTGGACTGGGCGCTGAGCGAGCTGATGATGCCGCCTGCCGCCGCGATGGCCGCCGTGAGCGCGGGCATCAGGCTAGACGACGCGGTGCGCGGGTTCCTGGCCGAACAGGGCAGCAAGAAAGTGAGCAAGGACGACCTGTGGACCCTGGTGAACGCCTCGACACGGGTGCGGCTGACCGCGAACACGCTCGCCGGGCTGCGGCAGCCCGAGTCGGCGCCCGGCATGCCGCCCGGCGCGGCGTGCCTGCCGCTGGCCGGCTCGGAGGAGTACGCCGGCGCGCCAGCGTGCGTGACGCTGCGATCGGCGGCGGCCGGCCTGGCCGGGTTCTACCGCGCGATAGCCGACGAGGTGAGCCGTCCGGGGCGGTCGGGTGACGTGGCCGCCGTCTCGCCGCCCCCGATGACGGGACCGGCAGTCCCCCGCCCATCGGCCTCCCCGGAGGGCGCGGCGCACGCGGCCGGCCCGGTTCCAGCGGGCGGGGCCGCCCCGGTGACGGAGGCGGCCGCGCACGGCGGCGCGGCCGTGCTGGCCAGCACGGCGCCCGCGCAGCAGCTGCCGCACCCGCACCTGCTGTGGGTGCAGGAGCACCTGCACCACCTGAGCCGCAGCGCGCAGGCGGTCAGCGGACCGGCGCTGCGGATGGCGGAGGTCCGCCGTCGTCCCTGGTGGCGCTAGGGGCAATAGGGGCAATAGGGGCGCTAGGCGAACGCGCAGGCCACGCGAGCCGCCGAGCCGATCCAGATCAGCAAGCCTGAATGCAAGCCTGAATAACGGCCGCACGGCCCACGGCCGCACGGAGCGGCCGCACGGCCCACGGCCGCACGGAGCGGCCGCACCCGGAGCGGGCGCCTGCCTGAAGGCCCAGGCCAAGACGGTCCCGGCAGCCGACCCTTTGTGTACCTTCGTTGAAGAACGCCGCGCTAGCGTCCAAGCCGGGCGAGCGCGATCGCCGCCGCGGTCGCTCGCTGAGGCTGGCGGGTGACCTCGATCCGGTCCACCGACTTGACGCTCAGAAAGCAGTCCCACTCCGAGGGGCCGACCAGCCGCGGGAAGCCGGGGCTCCGGGGGCTCACGGCTCCCTCGTGCTCCAGGGCAAGGAGCACCCGCTCATCCTCGGCCTGCTCGCGGGTGAGCACGGCGGTGTACCCGCCGGAGCCGACCGTGACATAGCCGGCCGTATCGGCGGCGCCGGCGAGCGCGAGCAGGGTCCGCAGCCGCACTCCGCGCCAGCGCTCGCCGGGCCGGCTCCAGCCCTCGCGGCAGTGAAAGTCCGCGACCACCTCGGCGTCCGTCAGCGAGCGCAGCTCCGCCAGCGCGAGGCGAGCGGGCCGCTCGACGTCGCCGCAGATGGAAACCGAGGCGCTGCACGTCATCAATGCCCGATTCTACGGCGGCCGCAGGCGGCGGTCACGCCGTGCGCCAGTAGACCGTGTAGTGCTCGTGCTGGGCGCGGGCGACCGGGATCATGGTGATCCGCTGGGCGTCGGCGGTCGCCTCGAACGTCATCGGCCGGCCGGTGACGCGCCGGACCGAGGCGACCTCGAGCACCGGGAGCGGTGCGATCCCTGGGCCGCCGGTGCCCGGGGGCGCCGCGGCGGGGGTGACGGCGGTGGCGTAGCTGGCGCCGTAACGGCCGCTGAGGACGACCGGGCCGTAGGTGACCGCCTGAACGGCGGGGTCGTCGGGGGCGGCGGCGAACGCCAGGCGCATCGGGAAGGTGACCTCGAGGTAGTCGCCGGGGCGCCAGTGCCGGCTGACCACGACCCAGCCGCCGGCGCTCCCCGCGCGGGCGCCGGCGACGCCGGCGGTCAGGCCGGTCGTCACGGCGGCTGACCCGGCCGGCACGACCGCGTTCGGCAGCGGCGTGCCGTTCAGCACCACATCGGGCGGCCCGGCGGTCCAGCCCGGCACCCGGAGCCGCAGGATCATCGGGGCGGTGCCGCGCATCACGGTGAGGCGGACCACCGGGTCGTCGGGGAAGCCGGTCGTCTGGCGCAGCGTGATGCCCTGGTCGGCGCAGCGGACCTCGGACGGGATGAACAGGTTGACGTACACGCCTTTGGGGTCGCGCGCGTAGACGGTGTCCGCGAACTTCGCCGCCGTTTCGAGACCCGTGGCGTTGTCGCAGGTGAAATCGCCGTAGTCGGTGGAGTAGACGTCCGGGTTGCCCCGGGGGAAGTAGTTCAGCGGCTGCTGCTTGAACGCGCCCGCGGACAGCCCGGTGTAATAGCAGACGAAGCCGTGCGGGGAGTCCGGGTCCTGGGTGCCGAGCATCTGGTTGAACAGCCCGCGCTCGTAGTAGTCGAGCAGGTCCACCCGGGCCAGGTCGTGGAAGTGCAGCAGCCGCGTCAGCTTGAGCATGTTGTAGGTGACGCAGCCCTCGCAGGTGTAGTTGGACAGCGCGCCGGCCACCACGTCCGGCGGCCCCCAGTGCTCGTGGTTGCCCTGGCCGCCGATCACGTAGGAGTGATGCGCCGTGGCGATCTGCCAGAAGTTCTCCGCGATGGCGCGGTACTTCGCCTCCCCCGTCTCCTCCCACATGCGCAGGGAAGCGATCACCTTCGGGACGCTGACGTTGCACTGCTCGCCGTCGAGCATGTCGTCGCCCGCCGCCAGGGGGTCGAGGAACCGTGCGTGATAGAACCGCTCCGCCGTCCGCAGGTACCGTTCCGACCCGGTGATGCGGTACAGGTTCGCCAGCGCCTCCGGCAGCCCGCCGAACTCGTTCTGCAGCACCTGCTGCATGTGCGCGTAGCTCAGCCGGGACGTCCTCGCGTCCACCCAGTCGGCGAGCCGGATCGCGACGTCGAGCGCCTGTCCCACGCCGGCCAGCTGGTACTGGTCGATCATCCCGGCCAGGTACTTGTGGATCATGTAGTACGGCGACCAGACGCGCCGCCCCGCCTCCAGCCAGTCGAAGAAGTACTCGGGGAACGCCGACAGGTAGCCTGGCGCGTACCCGGCGAGGGGCGCGATCGACTGGAGCTGCGCGAGCTGGCCCACCAGGTACTCCCCCGCCGCCCTCGCCTGCGGGCTGCCGGTGTTCGCGTACGACAGGGCCAGCCCGGACAGCAGATGGCCGGTGGTGTGCCCGCGGACCTCCATGTTCGGTGCCTCCCACCCGCCGCACGGCAGTGCGGCCGAGGGCCGGCCGTAGTTCAGCCGGAACGTGTGCAGCATCCGGTCCGGGTCGAGGAAGAGCAGGTAGTTCAGGTTCCGCGCCTGGTTGGCCCGGAACGGCCCGTCCAGCAGCCGGACCGAGGACAGCGGGTACGCCGCGGTGGCGCCCGCGGCGCCGTCCGGTGCGTAGCCGCTGGCCGCGAGCGGGTAGCAGGGAATGTATGCCGGCCCGCCCGCCGGGTCGGACGCGGCCGCCGAGCCCCACCATGACCCGGGCTGCCGCCCGCGCAGGAAGGCCGCCTCGGCCGTGAGCACGGCACCGCCGCCAAGCATGGCGAAGACCTGCCTGCGTGACAAGCCCGCCTGCGCCCCGCCGCCCGCCTGCCCGGTAACGCCCGCCCGCCCGCCAAGGCCCGCCTGCCTGGCAAGGCCCGCCCGCGTGGTAACGCCCGCCCGCGCGGCCCGGACCGCGCCGGCGGCTCGTCTGATGGCCTCCCGCACGGTCCCGCCGCCGTCCCTTCATCGCGGTCCGGCCCCCCGCACGCTCCGCCCACCGTGATCGTACCGCCAGAACAGGCGAAAACAACGGCATGGGCGGAGGGCGGGAGCGCCAGCGCTCGCGCCGGCTCTGATTACAGAACGTTTATCAAGTGTTACTATCAGCAGTATCGTGGATTAGCCGCAATCCCAGGCTTTGCGCTAGTAACCTCAATCTCGGCACCTCGCCCGCCTTCCCCATTGCCTGGCCGGATTTTTCGGGGTTTCCGGGGGTAGTCCTCGGGCCAGCGCAGCGGGCATGACGGCGGTTTCGGTGCGCTTCCATCATCGTGAAGGGGACAAATGGCGCCGACGATTGGTATTACCACGTACCACACGAACGCCGACTGGCGGGGCTGGTCGGAAGAAGGTGCCCTACTGCCGTGGACCTACGTGACCGCGATCAGGGAGAACGGGGGCCGCCCGGTCCTGCTTCCGCCCGGCGGCGATGCCACGGAAGCCGAGGAGACCGTGGCCGTCTTGGACGGCGTCGTGATCGCGGGCGGAGGTGACATCGACCCCGCCATCTACGGCGCCGCCAGGCACCCCAAGACGGACGTGAACGCGCCCGACCGTGACGCCTGGGAACTGGCGGTGGCTGACGCCGCGATCCGGACCGGCGTGCCGCTGCTCGGCATCTGCCGCGGCATGCAGGTGCTGAACGTCGCCTGCGGCGGCACCTTGCACCAGCACGTCCCCGACCTCGTCGGGCACGAGGAGCACAGCGGCCTGCCCCACGGCTTCGGCATGCACAAGGTCCGCGTCACCAGCGGCACGACCGTGCAGGCCATCCTGCCCGGCGGGGAGTACTTCGAGGTGCCGACGCACCACCACCAGGCCGTGGACCGCGTCGGCGACGGGCTGATCGCGGTGGCGTGGGCGGACGACGGCATCATCGAGGCGGTGGAGTCCGCCTCCCCCGGAGAGTTCATCGTCGGCGTGCAGTGGCACCCCGAGCAGGGGACTGACCCCCGGCTGTTCTCCGCCCTGGTGTCGGCCGCTGAAATGCATTATTCCGAACGGACGGTGGCGTCTCTGCCGCCGCTACTGGCCGGCGCGTAGCGCCGGCCCGGCCCGCGAGGTCTTCGCGGTAGATCCCGCAAGGTCTTCGCGGCGGCGGCTGAAGTCTTCGCGGCGGATGAATGTGACATCGAGCCGGCTATAGCCGGCTGAATGTCACATTCATCCGGGATTGCACGCGGATGGGCATCCGAGATGGCACGCGGATAGGGGCGGGCTAGGCGCGGGCGGCGATCACCACGGCGATCAACAGCGTGAGAACCGCGCCCGCAGCGTGCAGGACGAGCAGCCGTGGTGAGAAGGAAAGCGCGCCCGCGTACGGGCCGGCCGCGGCCGGCCCGCCGTCCGCGGCGCGCTTGGCGGCGCGGGCGTTGACGATGGCCCAGGACACGCCCGCGGCGATCGCGCCAAGCAGGACGCCGGAGCCGATCGCGGCGAACACGCGGTCGCGGCTCAGCACGTAGCTGAGCCAGAAACCGAGGCCGATGATCGCCAGCGCGGGATGGGTGAACTCAGCCAGTTCCCGCATGCCCGGCAGCGGCTCGCTCTTCGCGCGGGCCAGCGACGGCGGGTCGAAGCGGTCCCGGGCGCGCGGCGGGGTGGCCGCCTGCGCGGTCCCCGGCGCCGCCTGCGCCGGGGCGCGGACCGGCTGGGACGGGGGCGCCGGCTGGGACGCGGGGACCGGCGCGCCGGGGTCGTGGCGCTGCCCGGCGCCCCCGATGCGAGTGCTGGTCACCAGCAGGTAGCCGCCCACGGCGGCGGTACACATCCACAGCAGCAGAGTGGCGATGGCCACGCCTTGCCTCCTCCTCGTCGCGTTCCCGGCTCGAATCTACCGGGCCACGCTGAACCGGACGACGACGGCGGCTCGCGGGACCGCGGTGTAACGCGCGCCACGCGGGCCTCGCGAGCCGCCGCGTCCTTGACACGCTGCGTATCGCGGTGCTCAATTTCTGTAGCTGGACCGGCTGTCGCCTCTCCAGACACGCCAGACGCTGGGAGGTCCCCCCGTGCCCGCAGACGAGACCACAGCGCCCGCGGTGGTCAGCGCCGATCAGCAACGGCTTCACGAGCTAGGCTATGCTCAGGAACTTCGCCGGCACATGTCCGGCTTCACCAACTTCGCGGTCTCCTTCACGATCATCTCGATCCTGTCCGGCTGCCTGACCTTGTACGGGTACGGCATGAACACCGGCGGCCCCGTGCTCATCACCTGGGGGTGGCCGCTCGTCGGCGTGATGACGCTGTTCGTCGGGCTGGCCATGGCCGAGGTGTGCTCCAGCTACCCCACCGCCGGCGGGCTGTACTACTGGTCAGCGAAGCTCGCGCCGCACAACCCCGCCGCGTGGAGCTGGTTCACGGGCTGGTTCAACTTCCTGGGGCAGGTCGCGGTGACCGCGGGGATCGATTTCGGCGCCGCGTTCTTCCTCAACGCGCTGCTCGACATCCAGTGGGGGTTCAGCACCGCGGTCCCGTGGCACACGATCGTGCTGTTCGCCGGGATCCTGGTGCTGCACGGCCTGCTCAACTCGTTCGGCGTGCGGCTGATATCGGTGCTCAACAACGTCAGCGTCTGGTGGCACATCGCCGGCGTGCTCATCATCGTCGCGGCGCTCGCCTTCACGCCGGCGCGCCACCAGTCCGCGTCGTTCGTGTTCACGCACTTCGTCAACAACACCGGGTGGGGCTCCGGGCTCTACGTCGTGCTGCTCGGCCTGCTGCTCGCCCAGTACACGTTCACCGGGTATGACGCCTCGGCGCACATGACCGAGGAGACGCGCGGCGCGGCGCTGTCCGGCCCGCGCGGCATCGTCACCTCGATCGTGGTCTCCCTGTTCGCCGGCTGGGCGCTGCTGATCGGGGTCACCTTCGCCATCCAGGACTACGGCGCCGCGGCCGGCTCGACCGTCCCCCCGGCGCAGATCTTCGTCGACGCGCTCGGCGCGACCGGCGGGAAGCTGCTGCTGCTGATCGTGATCGTCGCCCAGCTGTTCTGCGGGATGTCGTCGGTCACCGCGAACTCCCGGATGATCTACGCGTTCTCCCGCGACGGCGCGCTGCCGGGCAGCAGGTTCTGGCATCGGGTCAACCCGAGGACGCGCACGCCGACCAACGCGATCTGGCTGGCGGCCGCCGGCGCGCTCGTCCTCGGCCTGCCGTACCTGTGGAACAGCACCGCCTACGCGGCGGTCACCTCGATCGCCGTGATCGGCCTGTACGTCGCCTATGTGCTGCCCACGTTCCTGCGGCTGCGGCTCGGCTCGTCGTTCCAGCGCGGGCCGTGGCACCTCGGCCGCTGGTCGAAGCCGGTCGGGATCACCGCGGTGGCGTGGGTGGTGATCATCTCCGTGCTGTTCATGCTGCCCACGGCATCGCCCGTAACCGGGACGAACTTCAACTACACGGTGGTCGCCGTCGTGGTCGTGCTCGGCTTCGCCGGAACCTGGTGGCTGGCGTCCGCGCGGAACTGGTTCGCTGGCCCCAGGGTCCAGGGGACGCCGGCGGAGCTGGCCGCGATCGAGGCCGAGCTGGAGTCACTGGCCTAGCCGGCCGTCTGCGCCAACAGGAAGTGGGGGGATCAACGGCTGTGAACATCGAAGCGCTGCGCGAAGCGGTCCGCAGGCAAGAGATCGACACCGTGGTCGTGGCCATAACCGACATGCAGGGCCGGCTGCAAGGCAAGCGCTTCCACGCCCGGTTCTTCTTGGACACGGTCGCGGAGCACGGCACGGAGGCCTGCGCCTACCTGCTCGCCGTCGACACGGACATGAACACGGTGGACGGCTACGAGCTGACCTCCTGGGACGCCGGCTACGGCGACTTCATGCTGGTCCCCGACCTGGCCACGCTCCGGGTGATCCCATGGCAGCCGGGGACCGCGCTGGCCCTCGCCGACGTGGCGGCGCTTGACGGCAGCCCCGTCCGGCCGTCACCGCGGCAGGTGCTGCGGGAGCAGCTGGCGCAGGCGGCCTCGCTGGGCTGGACCTGCCTGGCCGGCACCGAACTCGAGTTCGTCGTGTTCGAGGGCAGCTACGAGCGGGCCTGGGACAGCGGCTACCGGGATCTCGTCCCCGCCAACCGGTACAACGCGGACTACTCGGTGCTGGGAACCGGGCGGGTCGAGCCGCTGCTGCGGGACATCAGGAACTCGATGGCAGGCGCGGGCCTGTCCGTCGAGTCCGCGAAGGGCGAGTGCAACCTGGGCCAGCACGAGATCGCGTTCCGCTACGCCGACGCGCTCACCACCGCCGACCACCACGCGATCTACAAGACGGGCGCCAAGGAGATCGCCGCCCGGCACGGCTACGCCCTCACGTTCATGGCCAAACCGAACGACAAGGAAGGCAACTCGTGTCACATCCACCTGTCGTTCCGCACCGCCGAGGGCACGCCGGTGATGGCGGGCGAGGGGCCGTACGGCCTGTCGCAGGCCGGCGGCTCGATAATCGCCGGCCTGCTCGCCGGGCTCCGTGAGCTGACGCTGCTGTTCGCGCCGACGATCAACTCCTACAAGCGGTTCGCGCCCGGGAGCTTCGCCCCGACCGCGGTGGCGTGGGGACCGGACAACCGGACCTGCGCGCTCCGCCTGGTCGGCCACGGGCCGTCGCTGCGCGTCGAGTGCCGGGTGCCCGGCGGCGACGTCAACCCGTACCTGGCGCTAGCCGGGCTGGTCGCGGCCGGGCTGTCCGGGGTCTCGGAGTCGCTGGGGCTGCCGCCCCCGGTCACCGGGAACGCGTACGCGGCCTCCGGGCTGCCGCGGGTGCCGGCGTCGCTGGACGAGGCGCTAGCCTTGTGGATCGCATCGCCGCTGGCGGCCAAGGCGTTCGGCGCGGACGTGGTCGACCATTACGCGACGATGGCGCGGGTAGAGCTGGACGCGTACCGCCGCGCGGTGACCGACTGGGAGCTGCGCCGGTACTTCGAGCGGATCTGAGGGCCTGAGGAGACACTGGTGGCGGCAAGACTCGAGGGACGGACGGCGGTGATCACCGGTGCCGGCAGCGGCATCGGGCTGGCTACCGTGCGCCGGTTCGCCGACGAGGGCGCGAACGTGGTGGCCGTGGACATCGACGTGGAGGCGGGCGACAAGGCCGCGGCCGAGGCGGGCGGGGTGTTCGTCGAGGCCGACGTGAGCCTCCCCGGGGACGTGGCGCGGGCGTTCGCGGTCGCCTACGACACCTACGGGGCCATCGACATCGCCTTCAACAACGCAGGCATCTCGCCGCCGGAAGACGACACGATCCTGTCCACCGGCCTGGACGCATGGCGCCGGGTGCAAGAGGTCAACCTCACGTCGGTCTACCTGTGCTGCCGCGAGGTCATCCCCTACATGCGGCGGCAGGGCAAGGGGTCGATCATCAACACGGCATCGTTCGTCGCCGTGATGGGGTCGGCGACCTCGCAGATCTCCTACACCGCATCCAAGGGCGGGGTGCTCGCGCTCTCGCGCGAGCTGGGCGTGCAGTTCGCGCGCGACGGCATCCGGGTCAACGCGCTGTGCGCCGGGCCGGTCAACACCCCGCTGCTCACCGAGCTGTTCGCCGCCGACCCCGAGCAAGCCGCCAGGCGCCTGGTGCACGTACCGCTCGGCCGGTTCGCCGAGGCCTCCGAGATCGCGGCGGCGGTGGCGTTCCTGGCCAGCGACGACGCGTCGTTCATCACCGCATCGGCGTTCCTGGTCGACGGCGGCATCTCCGCCGCCTACGTCACGCCGCTGTAAGTTCGCGCGGGTGTCGGCGGTGACCGCCTGGCGGGCGTCCCATTTTTCCTCGATCTTGCCGAAGTGCCAGATGGCCAGGGCGGCGGCCCAGGTCAGGACGAAGACGCCGACGATGACGAAGCCGGCCTTGTTGATGTCGAAGCCGCCCATGAAGGACCAGAACCCGCCGGTCAGGCCGTACTCCGAGCCGATGAGGC
>DATGLH010000172.1:0-3865 GCA_035294225.1 Trebonia sp. | reverse complement strand
GCGCCGCCGAAGGCCACCCGCGGCACGATGGCCGCCAAGCTCGAGGTCAAGGACACCCCGTTCGCGGCGTGGCTGGAACGGGAACTGGCCGACCGGGCCGGCGTGGAGTGCGTCGAGACCTTGGCGCAGTTCCGCCGGGCGGCCCGCGCGATCACCAAGTCCGGGCAGATCAAGGGCGGCAGCCGCCATGAGAAGGACGACCGGCACCGCCTCGGCGACCGCGGCCAGTACGTGCTCGGCTGGAGCAATGAGCGGAAGGTCGAGGCGCTCATCGCGGCCGCGGCCGAACTCGACGGGCAGATCGCGGAGGCCGGGCGCCTGCATGACAAGCGCCAGGAGGCGGTGACCGCCGCCTACACGCGGAGCCAGACGCTCGCGGCGCTGGCGCAGACACAGGAGTTCGCGGAGATCGACTACCAGTCGGCGGAGAACCGGATCGCCGGACTGCGAGCGGAGCACGCGAAGCTGCAGGAGGCTTCGGTAACGCTCGCCAGGCTGGCCGGCGAACTACGGGAACTGCGCACCAGGATCGGTGAGGCCGATGCCGCGCGCACGGCGGCGGGCGAGAAACTCGGCGGGGTGAATACGGCGATATCCGACGCCGAGGCGACGGCCCGGGGCGCGCAGGCGATCCTGGACGAGCCGGCGGGAGAGCACGCCAGGACGCGGTTCGACGCGATCCGCGCGCTGCTCGCCGAAGCCGGGCAGGAACCGCCGGGCAGGCCTGAGGCGTGCGACCGGGCGGAGGCACGCGCTGCCGCGGAGATCGGGAACCGCGTCGACAGGCTCCGCGGCCGCAAGGAGAAAGTGGCCAGCCGGATCGTGGCGGCCATGACGACGTTCCGCAACGCCTACCCGGTGGAGACCAGCGAGCTTGACGCCGCCGTCGAGGCCGCGGACGGCTACCGGGAGCTGCATGAGCGGCTCACCGGCGATGACCTGCCGCGGTTCCAGGCGCAGTTCAAGACCTACCTGAACCAGAACACGATCCGGGAGATCGCCCAGTTCCAGGCACAGCTGAACCGGCAGTCCGACCTCATCAGGGAACGCATCGCCACGATCAACCGCTCCCTGGTGGGCGTCGACTACAACCCGGGCCGGTACATCCGGCTGGAGCCGGCGCCGACGCCGAACGTCGACATCAGGGATTTCAAGTCGGAGCTGCTGGCCTGCACCGACGGTGCCGTATCCGGGAACACGGCCGACGACCAGTACTCGGAGCAGAAGTTCCTGCAAGTGAAACGGCTCATCGAGCGGTTCAAGGGCCGGGAGGGGCTGACCGACGCGGACCAGAAGTGGACCCGGCTGGTCACCGACGTGCGCAACTGGTACACCTTCACCGCCTCCGAGCGCTACCGCGAGGATGACACCGAGTACGAGACGTACGCCGACTCCGGAGGCAAGTCCGGCGGGCAGAAGGAGAAGCTCGCCTACACGATCCTCGCCGCTTCGTTCGTCTACCAGTTCAAATTGGACACCGGCCGGCCGCGGACGTTCCGGTTCACGGTCATCGACGAGGCGTTCGGCCGGGGGTCGGATGAGTCCACCAGGTTCGCGCTGCAGTTGTTCGAGAAGCTCGGCATCCAGTTGCTGATCGTCACGCCGCTGCAGAAGATCCACGTCATCGAGCCTTACGTGGCGGCGGTCGGCTTCGTCGACAACCCGACGTCCAGGTACTCCCGGCTGCGCACGCTGACGATCGAGGAGTACCGGGCCGAGCGGGCCGCCCGCGCGGCCGGCGTCCCGGCCGCGCGGGCGGTGGCGTGACATGGCAGCAGCCGCCGCGGGCGCGCCGTGGACACGGCCCGCCGACGTGCGCGAGGCCGTGCGCAGGCGGTGGCCCGCCCTGCTCACGGCCTTCCTGACGGGCCAGGAATGGGCGCCGCTCGATATCCCGCTCCGCGGGCCTGGCCCCGCCGAGATCGGCGGACGGCTCGCCGAGGTCCAGGCGTGGGCGGCGGAATGGGAGCGGGCCGCGCGGGGGCCGCTGCGGGTGGAGTACCGGCAGGTGGGCGGCCGCCTGGTCGGCGTCAACCAGCTCCCTGGCCGCGCCTGGCTCGATGGCTATGCCCAGGCCTGGGACCTGCTGGGCACCCGCCGCGAGGTCAGCGAGCTGGTCGCGCTCGCCGGCCGGGCGAAGGCGGAATGCCCGCGCGTGCTCCCCTGGGTGGAACGCAACCCGGTCAGCGTGCTGCGGCTGGCCGCCGACTGGGACCGGCTGCTGGCGACGGTGCGCTGGATCGACGAGCACCAGCGGGCCGGCCTGTACCTGCGGCAGGTCGATGTGCCCGGCGTGGACACGAAGTTCATCGAGGGCCACAAGGGCGTGCTGTCACGGCTGCTCGACCTGCACCTCCACCCGGCCAGGATCAACGCCGGGGCACCCGACTTCGCGGGCCGCTACGGTTTCCGCCGCAAGCCGGACTACGTCCGGTTCCGGTACGCGGGCCCGGGAGCGCCGTACACCGAGCTGACGGTGCGCGCGGACGAATTCACCGCGCCGCCGCCCGGCGTCACCCGTGCCTGCATCCTGGAAAACGAGGTGACCTACCTGGCGTTCCCCCTCGCCCGTGACTCCATCGCGTTCTTCGGCGACGGCTACGCGGTCAGCGTGCTGGCGAGCCTGGACTGGCTCGCCGGACTCGACCTCGTCTACTGGGGTGACGTGGACACCCACGGCTTCGCGATCCTGAACCGGCTCCGCGGCAGGTTCCCGCATGCCCGCTCCATCCTCATGGACCGGGAGACCCTCCTCGCGCACCAGTCCCAGTGGGTAACGGAAAAGACGCCCACGAAGGCCGCGCTCGGCCTGCTCGACCCCGCCGAGCAGGCCGTCTATCAAGATCTCGTCAACGGCACCTTCGGCCCGGCCGTCCGCCTCGAGCAAGAGCGTGTCAGCCTCGCGTCACTGGAACAGGCCCTTCCGGGCGCCTGGCAGACCCCGGACTCGTTACGTTCCCCGGCCCGGCGAACCGCCCGGAACAGCCGCCCGGCCATAACTTCCAGCCCGCGCGGACGCAGGCCAGCGCCGTCACAGCGAGCCGGGGCCGGTGCGCCGGAGGCGGGACGCCAGGCATTCCCGGCCCGGGCGTGTACCGGGGGGCGAGCCTAGGGGCTCGTTGGAGGTTAAGCCGCTGATGTCTTGCCTGCGGCATGTGCCGTGCGGCGTACCGCGCCCTGCCGCCGCGGCACACGCCGCAAGCCAATGACAGGCGCGGCCTAGCATGGGAGCCAGGACCGCCTTCGAGGCAACCACGGAGAGGCCGCATGACAACCCGAACCCAGCCCGCGCGGCAGACCCCCGCTGTCACCGGCGCCATGTACATAGCCGGAGACGCCGTGACCGGTGACGCCGGGACCTTCCACGCCGTCGATCCCGCGGAAGGGACCGCGCTGGAGCCGGCGTTCCGCTTCGCCGGCAGCGAGCTCGCCGCGCGCGCGGCGGAGCTCGCCGAGGCCGCGTTCGAGCCCTTCCGGGCCGCTCCGGTGGAGCAGCGCGCCCGCCTGCTGGAGCTCGCCGCCGACGAGATCGACGCGGCGGGGGACGCGGCCGCGCAGCGTGCCCATCTCGAGACCGGGCTTCCCCTCGCCAGGCTCACCGGGGAGGTAGCGCGGACCACCGGGCAGCTCCGGCTGTTCGCGGCCACGCTGCGGGAGGGAAGCTGGCACGGGGCTCGCATCGATCACGAGCTGCCGGACCGCAAGCCCGCCCGCCGGCCTGACGTGCGGCAGCGGCGCATCCCCGTCGGGCCGGTCGCGGTGTTCGCCGCGAGCAACTTCCCCCTGGCGTTCTCCGTCGCCGGCGGGGACACGGCCTCGGCGCTGGCCGCCGGCTGCCCCGTGGTCGTCAAGGCGCACGAGGCGC
>DATGLH010000171.1:0-19523 GCA_035294225.1 Trebonia sp. | reverse complement strand
GCGGTGACCCGGTGACGTGGACCGAGGTCTGCGGCTACGAGGACCTGCAGCCAGAGCGCGGCGTCGCCGTCCTGGTCGGCGGCGAGCAGGTCGCGCTGTTCCGCGCGTTCGACGGGTCGCTGTACGCGATCGGCAACCAGGACCCGTTCACCGGGGCGTTCGTCCTCTCCCGGGGCATCGTGGGCACCAGGGGCGACATCCCGACGGTGGCGTCCCCGCTGCACAAGCAGGTCTTCGACCTGCGCACCGGGGCGTGCCTGGACGACGCGGCCGTCGCCGTCCCGGTCTTCGCGGTCAGGGAACGGGAGGGCCGGGTAGAGGTAGGGATTCGATGAGCACCGAGCCGCTGGCCGGGTACACCATCGGCGTCACGGCGGCCCGCCGCCGTGAGGAGTTCGCCGCTGCGCTTGAACGCCGCGGCGCGAAGGTGACCTGCGCGCCCGCGATCAGGATCGTGCCGCTCGCCGACGACAGCGAACTGCTCGCCGCGACACGGCGCTGCCTGGAGACGCCGCCCGACGTCGTCATCGCCACCACCGGCATCGGGTTCCGCGGCTGGGTCGAGGCGGCCGACGCCTGGGGGCTGGCCGAGGGCCTGCTCAAGGTCATCGGCCAGGCCACCGTACTGGCCCGCGGGCCGAAGGCGCGCGGCGCCATCCGCGCCGCCGGCCTGCACGAGAGGTGGTCACCGGAGTCGGAGTCCTCCAGCGAGGTCCTGGAGTACCTGATCGCCAGCGGGGATCTGGGCGGCAGGCGGATCGCGGTGCAGCTGCACGGAGAACCGCTGCCGGACGTCGTGCAGACGCTGCGCATGGCCGGCGCCGAGGTGATCGAGGTGCCCGTCTACCGCTGGGTGCTGCCGGAAGACACCATGCCGCTGCACCGGCTGATCGAAGCCGTGGCCGCGGCGGCGGTCGACGCGGTGGCGTTCACGAGCGCGCCGGCCGCGGCAAGCTTCCTGCGTGCCGCCAGCGAGCAGGGCTGCGACGGGGCCGTCCGCGCGGCGCTGCGCGGGCCGGTCGTGCCCGCATGCGTCGGCCCGGTCACGGCCGGCCCGTTCCAGCGGGCCGGCATCCCGGTGATCCAGCCCGCCCGCGCCCGGCTCGGCGCGCTGGTCAGGGAGATCGTCGAGCAGGTGCCGCGCCGCCGCGGGGTCACGCTGCCCGTGGCCGGGCACGTGCTGGACGTGCGCGGGCAGGCGGTCGTGGTGGACGGCCGGCTCGTGCCCCTCACCAGCGCCAGCATGGCCCTGCTGCGGGAGCTGACCGCGCAGCCCGGCCACGTCGTCTCCCGCGCCGGCCTGCTCAAGATCGCCCCCGGCGACGGCGGCGAGCACGCGGTCGAGGTCGCCGTCGGCAGGCTCCGCACCGCGCTCGGCGATCCGCGCATCATCCAGACCGTGGTGAAGCGGGGTTACCGGCTCGCCTACGAACCGGAGCGAGCCGGTAACCCCGGCGGCAGCCGGCGGTACTAGCCCGCCATTTCTTCCCGTGCGGTCACGATGTCCGGGCGCAGGGGCGCCAGCGCGCTCCCGATCTGGCCGGTTACGTCCGCTGGCACGCCCAGCCCGGATAGCGTGCCAACGAGGTGCCCGACGACGGCGTCGAAGTCGGCGTCGGCGATGCCGAGCCCGGCGTGCGCGGAGGCCATGTCGCGTCCGGAGAAGACCTCCGGCCCGCCGATCGCGGCGGCGATGAACGACCGCTGATGGGCCTTGAGGCGGTTCATGTCGGTCCCGGAAAAGAACGGCGCCAGCCGCGGGTCGGCCAGGACGCGCGCGTAGAAGTCGTCGACCGCGGCGCGGACGGCGCTGGCGCCGCCGATCCTGTCGTAGATGCTCACCAGTGATCCCTTTCTCTCGGTCAGCCGGGCCGGCCGGTCAGGTGGCCCGGCGGTTTCCTCTCCGTCAGATGGCCGCCAGCCGCCGGGATGACGGCCGCAGGTACACCAGCCAGGTCACGGCCATGCAGGCCGCATAGAACGCGATGAACCCGATGTAGGCGGGGTCGCCGGTCTTGGCAGCGAGGAACGACTGGCGGAATGCGATGTTGACCGCCACGCCGCCGAAGGCGCCGACCGCCCCCGCGATGCCGATGACCGCGCTGGCCAGCCGGCGTGCGCCGGGCCCGGCCGCCGGCTCCCCCCCGCGGGCGGCCGCCAGCGCCGCCCTGGCCCGGAAGACCGCCGGGATCATCTTGTACGTCGACCCGTTGCCGAGGCCCGACAGCGCGAACAAGGCGATGAAGCCGACGTAGAAGAGCACGAGCGACCGCTGCCCGGACGCGATGAGCACGATGGCCGCGGCCACCGCCATGGCGAGGAAGTTCCAGAACGTCGTGCGCGCTCCGCCGGCCCGGTCGGCCAGCCAGCCCCCGGCCGGGCGGGTCAGCGAGCCGATCAGCGGGCCGAGGAACGTCAGGCAGGCGACCTTGACCGGATCGGTCCTCCCGCCGGTGAGGAAGTGCGCCCCGAACTGGTCCTGAAGCACCTGGCCGAAGGCGAAGCTGTAGCCGATGAACGACCCGAACGTCCCGACGTAGAGGAACGAGATGATCCAGGCATGCGCGTCACGGCAGGCCGCGCGCATGGCGCGCTGCTCGTTGCGCGCGTGCGCGATGTTGTCCATGAACAGCGCCGCGCACAGCGCGGCGATGACGACAAGCGGGATGTAGATCCCGAGCATGATCCGGGGATGCCCCTTGCCGGCCGCGGCCAGCACGGCCAGCCCCGCGAGCTGCACTACCGCGACGCCGACGTTGCCGCCGCCCGCGTTGAGGCCGAGCGCCCGCCCCTTCAGCCGCTGCGGGTAGAACGAGTTGATGTTGGCCATCGAAGAGGCGAAGTTGCCGCCCCCCACGCCGGCCAGCGCGGCGATCACGAGCAGCGTGCCGTACGATACCCCGGGCCTGAGCACGATCGCGGCGGCCGCCGTGGGCACGAGCAGCAGGCTCGCGCTGATGCACGTCCAGTTGCGGCCGCCGAACCTGGCGACCGCCAGCGTATAGGGGATGCGCAGGCCCGATCCGAGTGCGGTCGGCAGCGTGGTCAGCAGGAACTTCTCCGCGGCCGCGGCCTTGAGGTCGTGGCTGATCCCGTAGGCCGGCGTCAGGAAGAGCACCAGGACCGACCACAGGCTCCACACCGAGAAGCCGATGTGCTCGGCGAATATCGAGAAGATCAGGTTGCGGCGCGCCACCCGCGCGCCCTCCCGCCGCCAGAACCCGGCGTCCTCCGGGTCCCAGTCCGTTATCCAGCGGCCGGCGCGCGCCGGCGGCGGTGCGAGGACCGCCTCGTCACTTGATGTTCTCGTCACGAGACGAAGCTAGGAAGGCCGGGTTTCCCCGGGACAGCGCCCCGGAAACGGCCGCGAAACGTTCACCGCACAGCGCCGCCGCCGTGGCTGTGCGCTACGGCCTCCCGCGCATGCGGATGCCCTCTGCCCCGTGGCGTTCGGGGACCGGCTGGTAAGTCGGACTGCTCTAGCGCGGTCTGTATCGGCCGGAACTTCACCTGGGCTTCGGCCAGTTCGGCGGCGGGGTCGGAGCCCGCCACGATGCCGCATCCGGCGAACAGCCGGGCCCGGTTCCCGGCGAGCTGCGCGCAGCGCAGCGCGATGCCCCACTCGCCGTTCCCGTCGGCGTCCACCCAGCCGACCGGCCCGGCGTAGCGCTCCCGGTCCATGTTCTCAAGCTCGCGGATCAGTTCCACCGCGGCGCCGGTCGGGGTGCCGCCCACGGCTGCGGTCGGGTGCAGGGCCGCGGCCAGGGCGAGCGCGGAGCGGTCGGCGGCCAGCCTGCCGTGTACCCGGGTGCCCAGGTGCTGGACGTTGGCCAGCCGGATCAGTTCGGGGCGGGGAGCGATATGCAGGGTCTCGCACAGCGGCGCGATCGCCTCGTGCAGCGACGCGGCGGCATAGCCGTGCTCCTCGTTGTCCTTCGCGGAGCCGAGGAGCGCTGCCGCCAGCCTGGCGTCCTCGGCGGCAGTCGCGCCGCGCGGCATGGTGCCCGCCAGCACCAGCGAGCTGACCTCGCAGCCGTCCCTGCGGATGAGCAGTTCGGGCGTGGCGCCGATGAGCCCGGCGCACGCGAACGTGAAGCAGTCGGGGTAGCGGGCGGCCAGCCTGCGCAGCAGCACCCGCGCGTCGATCGGCCGGTCCGCGAACGCGTACAGGTCCCGGGCAAGCACTACCTTGCGCAGGTCGCCCCGCGCGATCCGGCGCACCGCGGCGGCGACCGCCTGCTCCCACTCGGGAGCCGACAAAGATCCGTCATGCCACCGGATCCCCTCCGGCTCGGTCAGCGGGCCGGTGAGGCCAGGGAGGCATGGGGGGACGGGCAGCCCCGCCGCGGAGGACGCGGGGGGGCGCGCGGCCCCGCCGTACGGGGGGCCGCCGGGGAGCAGGGGGGACAGGGGGCGGGATCCCCCCATGCGTGAGATCCGCTCCCCGGGGAGAACAGGGGTGATACTGGTCAGCCAGGCGTTGCCGGTCCCGTCCCGGCCGAGTACGGCGCGCGGCACGACCAGCACCGATCCATCGGAGCAGTCGTCGAACGTGAAGCTGCCGAACGCCACGAGCCCCGACCCGCGGCAGCCGACCGCATCGGTGATCTCAGCGCTCTCGACGATCTCGCGCAGCCACTTCTCCGCGGCGGTGAACCTGTCCTCGCCGGCTGGCAGCGTCACCCGGGCCGCCTCCCCCCACCCGGCCAGGCCCGCGCCGTGCCGTATCCAGGCGAGCACCGTGGGCTCGGGAAGCCGGGCGACCAGGTCACCGGGGTCGGGGACCGGAACGGTGTGCACCAGCAGGTGCTCGCCGCCCTGGTCCCCGACCGGCCGTCCGTCCGCGATCCGGTAATTCCCGTACGGCTCTGCCATGAGAGGCAAGTTTAACGGGCGGATACTGGGCGGCCGCCGGGACGGCTAGTCGCCGGGCGCGAGCATCCGGGCCATCGCGGGCAGCACGCCAGGCGCGACCCGGCAGTACACCCAGGTGCCCCGGCGCTCGGAGATGATCAGGCCCGCCTCCCTGAGCTTCTTCAGGTGGTGGCTGACCGTGGGCTGGGACACACCCACGTTCTGGATGTCGCAGACAGATGCTTCCCCGCTTTGGTGCGCGGCGACCCGGGAAAAGAGCCTGAGCCGGACCGGGTCGGCCAGCGCCTTGAATATGCTGGCCATGCGCTCGGCCTCCGCGGCCGAAAGCTCCGCCGCGCCAAGCGGCGGGCAAGGAAACTCAAGGGCAGGCTCACCGATGAGTTCCGTCGGATTCGTCATAGGTTAATACTCGCCCGCAACAGCGGCAGTCAGCCACCGATACGGCGATAACGTGACATCTCCTATATCTAAGGCATGGCCCCGGATGCCCGGACGCCATTCCGCGCCGCATTCTTATCAGCATCCCCGTGGCCTAGCCGCGGGCAGCGCGGATTCCGTGATCCATTTGGCCCTCGGCCATGGATCCCGCGCTCCCGCCGCGTCCCCGCAGCGGCTTCCGCCCCCCGGCCCGCGCCCCCCGGCCCCGGCCCGCGTCCCCCGGCCCCGGCCCGCGCCGCCCGGCCCGCGCCGCCCGCGCTGACCCGCCCGGTCGGCCCCACCGCCTCCGCTGCCCACCGCCCGCTGCCTGCCGCCCGCCGCCCGCGCTGACCCGCCCGGTCGCCCCGCCCGCGCCGTCCCGGCTCCCCATCTGCCGTCCCGGCCCCGCATCTGCCGTCCGGCTCCCGCCCCCCGCCGCCCGGCGTCCCGGCTCCCGCCGCCCGCCATTCCGGCGCCTGGCATCCGCCTTTTCTCCGGGCTCGAGGCTGCCGTGCCGCGGCGTTCGCGCCCCTTCTTTGCGCGCTTTCCAGTGCCCTTTCCGCCAGAATCACCGAAAGAAACGGACAATCCGGACAAACTGCCTGTCGGTAAGGATGGCGTCCGCCCATGAGGTTCCTGAAGAAGCGAAAAATCATTCATCAGGAAAGAAAAATCGCCTATAGGTAGATAAAAATTTCGGGATCATGGACGGCAGCAGTGCGGGCGGGCGCCAGCACGGGTCAAGGGAGCCTGGAACGCCCTTAATGCCGCCGATCGGGCCGGACGCGCGCTTTGCTCCACTTCCCGCGGCGGCAGCGGACTTCGTAAGTAGCACGTCCGCAACGGCTTAGATCGGTTACCGTTCGGTAGCGATTAAAAGGCGTTTGCCGCCCGTCCCGAACTTTGCCGCGCGGCATGCTGCAAGCGTTTGCATAGCCGTTATGCGGCGCATTCCGCGCGTTCCCTGTTCGATTCTGATCGATTGTGGCCTGTTGCCTATAGAAGGGCTAGCTGCTCGTGCAGCGCACCGGGGGAGGGGCCGGTCCCGCCGGCGCTGGCGGGGCCGATGGGGTTGTCAGGACCGGCGGTGATGCCGGGGGAGCGGCGGATCGCTCTCGCCTGGCGCGGGCTGCCGCGGCCGACGCCGTACCGGTCGGCGAGCTCGCGGACCTGCCCGGCGATCTTCTCCTGGTACTCCCTGGGCGCGTAGGCGCCCCGGCGGTACAGCGCCGCGTACCGGCCGACCAGGTCCGGGTGCGCGGCGCGCAGCCAGCGGAGGAACCACTCGCGAGTGCCCGGCCGCAGGTGCAGCACGATGGGCGAGACGTGAACCGCCCCCGCCGCCGCGATCTGCCTGACGGCGGCATCGAGCTGGGCGGGGGAGTCGGACAGGAACGGCACGATCGGCCCCATCAGCACGCCGCAGCGCAAGCCGCCCGCGTTGAGCGTGGCGCACGCCTCCAGCCGCCGCTCCGGCGCGGGGGTGCCGGGCTCGATGGCGCGCCACAGCGACGCGTCGACGAAGGCCGCCGACACGTTCAGCCCGACCTCGGCCACCTCGGCGGCCTCGGCGAGCAGGTCCATGTCGCGCAGGATCAGCGTGCCCTTGGTGAGGATCGAGAACGGGTTGGCCGCGTCCCGCAGCGCGGCGATGATGCCGCGCATGAGCCGATAGCGCCCCTCGGCCCGCTGGTAGCAGTCCACGTTGGTGCCCATCGCGATGTGCTCGCGGCGCCAGCCGGGGGAGGCGAGCTTCTTGCGCAGCAGTTCGGGCGCGTTGACCTTGACGATCACCGTGGAGTCGAAGTCGTGCCCGGCGTCCAGGTCCAGGTACGTGTGCGAGTTCCGCGCGAAGCAGTAAACACAGGCGTGCTGGCATCCCCGGTAGGGGTTGATGGTCCAGCGGAACGGGACGCGGGAGCTCTCGGGGACGCGGCTGACGATCGACCTCGCCTGCACCTCGTAGAACGTCATGCCGCGGAAGCCTGGCGTGTCGAACGTGCGGGCCACGGCGCCGCGTTCGAACATCGGCACCTGGCCGAGGGCGGAGTCGCCGGCGGAGTCGAGCCGCAGGTTGTCCCAGCGCATGCCCGCTAGCGTAGAACGGCTATTCGAGAATGGCAAACACCTGTTCGGCTGATCGCGTGCCGCTGGGGCGATCACTGCTCAGTGATGCGACTGTGGACGCTGTAGGCGGCAGTGGCCGGCGTGCTCCAAAAAGACCCGGGCACAAAGTCAGAACGATTGGATAAACCTGCCTCCATAGGGGATAGTTAAATAGTTCCCACCAGCGCGCGGAACGCGGAGGTAAGGCGCTATGGCGCTGTCAATGGACGAGCAGCGCATGCTCGCCGAGATTGAGCGGCGGCTTGCCGCTGAGGACCCCGGCCTCGCCGCCAGGCTGTCCTCGTTCAGACGGCCGGGACCGGCCGCCAGGCTCCGGAGCACCCGGGCCAGGGTCATGGGGACACTGCTCGCAGTCGCCCTGATGGCCGTCGTATCGCTGATGATCTACGCCATGGTCCCCTTCCGCGCGCATACCGCTAAATCGACGCTGACCCCGCAGGCATCCAGCCGCCCAGGGACGAGCGTGCCGGCGAAGATAGGGCCGGCCGCGGGCACCGCGAGGGCCAGCGCCCCCGCCGGGACGGCCGCCACGGCCGGGTCGGCCACGTCTAGGACCGCTGCCTCGCCGAAGTCCGGGACCAGGGCCACCGCCCGCGCGGGCACGCGGTCCGCGGGCGCCGGCAACGCCGGCCCGGCGAGCGGGACCGCGCACGCCGCGAGCACCGCCGGCGCGAGCACCGCCGGCGCGAGCAGCGGCGGCCTGGGCTTCACCGGCCCGTAGGCCTGGGCTTCACCGGCCCGTCGCCCGCACCGTCGTCCGGGGCGCCCGCCGCGAGGCGCCAGCGAAGGGCGCCGAGCCAGCGAAGGGCGCCGAGCCGGCGAAGGGCGCCGAGCCGGCGAAGGGCGCCGAGGAGGGGCGCCTGACGAGCCGGGAGCGCCTAACGAGTCGCGCCAGAGCTGGATCAGGTACCGCTCCACGCCCTCGAGCTTGCGCTTCTCGCGCTGGAACTCGTCGCTCAGCGGGTCCTTGTGCTGATTGAACAGCTCGGCGTACATCTGCACGACGGCCTCGCGGTAGCGCGCGTACACCCGCACCTCGTAGTTGCCGACGCCGCCGGACAGCCGCAGGCGCGATACCGCGGTGCCCGCCGAGCCCATGTCGATGGACAGCTGCCCGCGCAGGTAGAGCCGGGCCTTGGCCTCTTCCTCCCAGGCGTCGGGCAGCAGCGGCTGGCCGTCCCATTCCTCGAGCACCAGCCGGACGTCGATGTCCTGCTGGAGGCTGCCCACCCATAGCTGCTCGCGGTTGGCCGACACCAGCACGCCGACCGGCGGCAGCGGGCCGCCTGGCGCGTCCGGGTTGACCTCGGGGTCATGGATCCGGAACATGCGGCGATCCGGGAAGACGGGCATCACAAGCTGAAGTAGCCTGCGGCTCACGTATCCCCCCTCGGGCACGCCGCCACCTCGCTAATCAAGCACAACATGTACCGCAACCGGTCAAACAGGCATCCTGCACAAATGTAGACCGTGCCATCATGCCATGCGGCCCGAACGCGCACGGGGAAATGCCCGCGTACTAAATACGTAACCTATTGACTACGCAAAGCATGCATGTAGTGTCATATCCGTATAACACTCGCGGATCTCCCAGGCGGTGTGCGCATGCGAGCGGTTCCGGCCGTCCACGAACGACTACAGAATGTATCTGAAAGCTCACTCTACGCATCTAAGGCTGCGGCCCGGCCGGCGACGGCGGCGGCGGTGCCCCTGGCGGTTCACCCGCCGGCGCCGCTGGGCGGCGGCAGGCGCACGGTGGTGCTCGCCGTCTGCTGCAGCGCGCTGTTCATGGTCGGCCTGGACAACACGATCGTCAATGTCGGCCTGCCCGAGATCGGCAGGTCCCTGCACACCGCGGTGTCCGGGCTCCAGTGGACGGTCGCCGGGTACACGATCGTGCTGGCCAGCCTGCTGATGTTCTCCGGCGCGGCGGCCGACCGGATCGGCCGCCGGACGATCTTCCAGGTCGGCCTGTCGCTGTTCACCCTCGGCTCCTGGCTGTGCAGCCTGGCACCGGGCTTGTCGTGGCTGATCGCGTTCCGGGTGCTGCAGGGGGTCGGCGGATCGATGCTGAACCCGGCGGCGCTCGGCATCATCACCAACGCGTTCACCGGGCCGGCCGACCGGGCCAGGGCCATCGGGGTGTGGGACGGCGTGTCCGGCCTGTCGATGGCGCTGGGCCCGGTGGCCGGCGGCATCCTGATGAACAGCGGGGGCTGGCGGTCCATCTTCTGGGCGAACATCCCGGTGGGCCTGGCGGCGATCGCGCTGACCGCGCTGCTCGTGCCCGACTCGCGCGCCGAACGCGGCCGCAAGGCGGACCCCGCAGGCCAGATCCTGGTCATCGTCATGCTCGGCTCCCTGGCCTACGCGATCATCCAGGGGCCGGGCTACGGCTGGCTCTCACCGAAGATCGCGGGCTTCTTCGCGGTGTCGGCCGCCGCGCTCGCCGCCCTGCTCGCGTACGAGCCCAGGCGGCCGGACCCGCTGATCGACCTGCGGTTCTTCCGCAGCGTCCCGTTCAGCGCCGCGAACCTGACCGCGGTCTGCGCGATCGCGACCAGCGCCGGCTTCCTCTTCCTGACCACGCTGTACCTCCAGGACGTGCGCGGCTTTTCCCCGTTGCGGGCCGGGCTCACGCTCCTGCCGATGCCGGTCATGATGGCGGTGTCCTCGCCGGTCTCGGGCCGCATCCTCGCCCGCGGCGGCGCCCGGGTTCCGTTCGTGACCGCCGGCGCCGCGCTCACCCTCTCGACGGCCGCGCTCTCCCAGCTCAGCCGCACGTCGGGCCCGGTGTTCCTGATCGTCACCTACGGCCTGTTCGGGATCGGCGCCGGCATGGTGAACGTCCCGATCTCCAACGGCGTCATGTCCGGCGTGCCGAAATCCCAGGCCGGCGTCGCCTCCGGGATGAACTCCTCCAGCCGCCAGCTCGGTCAGTCGCTCGGCGTCGCGGTCGTCGGCTCGGTGCTCGCCGCGTCGCTGCGCGGTTCCATGCACGCCGGCTTCCTCCAGGCCGCGCACGCCGGCTGGTGGATCATGGCAGGCTGCGGCTACGCGGTCCTGATACTCGGCGTGGTCTCGACGACGGACTGGGCGAAGGCCACGGTCCGTTCGGAATGACCCGGGACAGCAAGGCCAGGGCTACCCGCCGCAGCCGCAGGCGCCGCCGCAGCAGCCGCCTCCGCCGCCTCCGCTGGCGGATGCCCGGTCGCCCAGCCCGCCGACGGCCACCGTGGACAGCAGCTTGACCGTGTCGTCGTGCCCTTGCGGGCAGGTGCACGGCGCCGACGACTCGCTCATCGGCCGGTTCAGCTCGAACGTGTCGCCGCAGGCGCGGCAGCGGTACTCATAGCGTGGCACGATAAGGATTCTACTCAGCGGCGGTGCTTGGGATAGCGTCCCGAACGGGCGCGGCATCCTGTCCGGCGGCATGCTGCCTGCCCCGCATCCAGGAGACCGCCGCGCCGGCGACGGACATGACGGCCGCCGCGGTGAAGACGATCGTCAGCCCATGGTGGAACGGCCCGGAGATGAGGTGCGGGAAGAACTGCTTGCCGGTGAGCGCCGCGACGTTGCGCGCGGGCAGCGTGCGCAGCAGGCCGGCGGGCGCGAGGAGGCTGCGCACCGGGTTGTAGCCGAGCATCGCGGCGAACACCGTGGAGACCGGCGGCAGGTGCGCGATCTGGCTGGCGGTCGCCGCCGGCACGCCCTGGGCGGTGAGCCCGCTGGTCAGCGTGCGCGGCAGCGTGTTCGCCAGGCCCGCGATCATCAGCGAGAAGAAGATGCCGATCGACAGCGACATGCCCGAGTTCTGGAAGGTCGAGCGCATACCCGACGCCGCGCCGCGGTGGTGGGCGGGGACGCTGGACATGATCGCGGCGGTGTTCGGCGAGGCGAACAGGCCCGAGCCGACCCCGTTTCCGAAGATGAGCAGCCCGAACACCCAGTACGGGAAGTCGACCGGCAGCAGCATCAGGCCGGTGAAGCAGGCGGCGGCGACCAGCAGGCCCGCGGTGGCGAACGGGCGGGAGCCGTACCTGTCCGACAGCGTGCCGGACAGCGGCCCGGCGATGAGGAACCCGGCGGTCAGCGGCAGCATGTAGATGCCCGCCCACAGCGGCGTCACCTCGAAGTCGTAGCCGTGCAGCGGCAGCCAGATGCCCGCCAGCCAGATGACCAGCATGAACTGCAGCCCGCCGCGCGCGATCGCGCCGAGCAGGCTGGCGATGTTGCCGGCCGCGAACGCGCGGATCCGGAACAGGCTCAGCCGGAACATGGGGTCGGTGACCTTGGTCTCGATCAGGCAGAACACCGCCAGCAGCGCGGCGCCGCCGGCCAGGCCGGCCACCACCATCGGGTTGCCCCAGCCGGTGGGGGAGGCGCCGTAGGGGCGGATGCCGTAGGTGATCGCGGTCAGCAGCACGCCCGCGCCGGCCGCGAAGGTGACGTTGCCCGCCCAGTCGATGCGAGCCTTGCGGGTGCTGGCGATCTCCCGCAGGCTCTTGTAGGCCCAGACCGTGCCGAACACGCCGAACGGCACGTTGATCCAGAACACCGACCGCCAGTCCCAGGCGGCGAGCAGGCCGCCGAGCAGCAGGCCCACGAACTGGCCGGAGATGCCGGCGATCTGGTTGATGCCCAGGGCCATGCCGCGCTGGCCCGCCGGGAACGCGTCGGTGAGGATGGCCGCGGAGTTGGCCATCAGCATCGACCCGCCGAACGCCTGGACGAACCGCCACGCGATCAGCCAGAGCGCGCCGCCCGGCCCCCGCATGGGGTCGAGGGACAGGGCGATGCTGGCGAGCGTGAAGACGGCGAAGCCGAGGTTGTAGATCCGCACCCGGCCGAAGATGTCGCCGAGGCGGCCGAGGGTGACCACGAGAACCGACTGCACCAGCAGGTAGCCGATGATCATCCACAGCAGGTAGGTGACGTTGCCCGGGGTGAGCGGGTTCAGGCTGATGCCGCGGAAGATGGCGGGCATCGAGATGATGACGATCGAGGCGTCGATGGTCGCCATCATCATCGCGAGCGTCGTGTTGGACAGGGCCACCCACTTGTAGGCCCGGCCCCGCCCCGCTGTTATGCCCCGGTTGCCCGCCGCCTGATCGCTCGCCGTCGTCGTCACGTTCAACCAGCATAGCCGGTAGTTGCTTAATGGCAACTATTGTTCATGCTAACGATCGTGACGCTGGGCGTCAGGCCTGCTTACTCAGGCCGGCCGGGGATGCGCCCGCCCGGCCTGGCCGGGAAGGAAGACGGACTTCGTGGTCAGGTAGGCGTCCATGCCCTCGGGGCCGTACGCGCTGCCCTGGCCGCTGGCGCCGCGCCCTCCCCAGGGCGCGCCGATGTCCGGCTCGTACAGGTTGATCCCGAACGTGCCGACCCGGGCCCGCCGGGCGATGTCCAGGCCGCGCCGCGGGTCGCCGGTCCACACGGTGGCGGCGAGCCCGAATCCCTCGTTGGCGAACCTCAGCGCTTCGGCCTCGTCCCGGTACCTGATGACCGTCGCCACCGGACCGCAGATCTCCTCCTGCGCGATCGGCATGGCGGGGGTCACGTCGGCGAGCACGGTCGGCTCGTAGAAGTAGCCGCGCACCGGGGACGCCGGGCGGCGGCCGCCGGCCGTCACCCGGGCGCCGGACGACACCCCCTCCCTGACGCGGGACTCCACGTCGGCCCGGCGCCGTGAGGACGCGAGCGGCCCCAGCGTGGTGGACTCCGCGAGCGGGTCGCCGATCACCAGCGACGTCGCCTGGGCCGTCAGCGCCTCGACCGCCTCGTCGTACCGCTGCTCGGGCACCAGCACCCGGGACATGGCGAAGCAGGTCTGCCCGGAGTTGCCGAAGCACAAGAAGCGCAGGGACGCCGCTGCCTGCCCGAGGTCGGCGTCGTCGAGGATGATCGCGGCGGCCTGGCCGCCCAGTTCCAGGCTGGCCGGCTTGAGTTCGGCGCCGCAGATGGACGCGATCCACCGGCCCTGCCTGGCGGGCCCGGAGAACGTCACCGTGTCCACGCCGGGGTGCCTGGCCAGCATGCCGGCCGTCTGGTGGGTCCCGGTGACGAGGTTGAACACGCCCGGGGGGAGGTCCGCCGCCTCGAACGCCTCGGCCAGGATGTAGGCGGACAGCGAGGTCGCCGCGGCGGGCTTGAGCACGACCGTGCATCCGGCGGCCAGCGCCGGCGCCACCTGGCTGATCGCGAGCATGATGGGGTAGTTCCAGCTGGCGATCACCGCGGCGACGCCCGCGGGCTCGCGGCGGACCATGGTCCGCCCCGTGAAGCTCACCGCCGTCCTGGTCTCCTCGATATCCATCGAGCGCGCCAGGCCGGCGTAGTAGCGGAGGATCGCGCACGGCGCCGCCGCGTTGTATCGCCGGGAGTCGGTGATCGGCATCCCCATCTCGGCCGTGACGAGGCGCGCCGCCTCCTCGGCCCGCGCCTCCAGCGCGGCGGCGAGCCGGTCGAGCGCGTCCGCCCGGTCGCTGGGCGCGCAGGCCGCCCACTTGCCCTCGTCGAAGGCGCGCCGCGCCGAACGCACGGCCTTGTCCACATCCACGCCCACGGCCGCCGGGACGGCGCCGACAACTTCTTCCGTGGCCGGGTTGACAATGGTGATCACGTCAGGAGATGCCGAGCCGACCAGGCGACCACCCGCGTAGATATCGCGGTACTCTAGCAACGCCGGGCCCCTTTCGTATGAAAGTGCCTGATTATTTGCGCGCCTGACAAGGGTCTGTCAAGTCCTCGTAACATAACGGCCCTCGTCGGCGGGGGTGCCGGCCGTCCGGCCGCCCGCGGCCTCGTCGTCTGCCACAAACTGCCGCGCCTTGTGCCTGTGCGTGGTCACAGCGGAACCGGTCGCCGTGCCATGATGGCCATGTGAGGGGTTCCCTGCCGCCGACAATGGTGGTAGAGAACCGTTTGTGGACTCCCACAAAGGCACGGATGGCACAACCTCGTATAGTGCAGTGATCATGCCGGACACCATGCAGGCCGCCAGCGCGCGCGGCGCCCAGCCGGCTCCCAGGGACAGCCCCCGGGACGTCGACAGGGAGAACGCCGTCCTCCGCGAGCTGGTGACCGTCTACCGCCACCTCTCCGGCCTCGCCATGCAAGACGCCGACCTGGCGGGGGTCGTCCAGCTCATCTCCGAACGGGCGTCGGCGACTGTGGCGGTCGTCAGCCAGCTCATGGACGTGCAGACGGCCGCCTCGCCCGGGCTCCCGCCGGAGAAGGCCGCCGCCCTGGTCAGGGACCACGTGGTGCACCCGCGGCTCGGCCAGGTGCTGCGCGCCTCGCGGCTGTCCCAGCGGGCGCTGCGGCTGCCGAACGTCGGCGGGATGCCCGCCATCATCGTCGCGCCCATCCTGGTCGGCGACGAGGTGCCGTCCTACCTGATCACGTTCGACCCGGCGGAGGAGTCGTTCGGCGAGGACATGTCGCTGCTCGTCACCGAGCACGCCGCGACGATCTGCGGCGTCATACTCGGCCGGGAGCGGGTGGTCGCCGCGGCGGCGCGCCGGGTCCGTGACGACCTGGTGGAAGGGCTCCTGCTCGGCCGCGGCCGGGACACGGGCGACGCCGCCCGCTGGGCCGGGCACCTGGGCTACGACGCGACCCGCCAGCACAGCGTGGCGGCGATCGCCTTCGAGCTGCCGCCGTCGCGGGCCGCGGACGCCGAGGCGCTGCGCCAGCGCATCAGGGAGAGCATCGAGCACTTCATGACGACCCGGGCGCCGGAGGCGATCGTCTCGGCCCGCGAGTCGGAGGTGGTCGTGGTGGCCGCGGCCACGCCCGACCCGCGCCGGCTCGGGCAGGCGTGCCTGGCCCGGCTCGCCGAGCTGTTCCCCGGGGCGAAGGTGGTCATCGGCATCGGCGGCGTGTGCCGGGACCCGGAGGAGATCGCCCGGTCCTACGACCAGGCGCACCGCACCACCCAGACGCTGTGGCGGCTCGGCCGGGCCGGGGCGGTCGCCGCGTTCGAGGACCTGGGCATCCACCGGCTGCTGCTTCAGGTGCCCGACCTGAACGAGCTGCGTTCGTTCGCCGCGGAAGTGCTCGGTAAGCTGAGCGAGCACGAACACGAGCACAAGTCGGAGTACCTGTCCACGCTTGCCTGCTACTTCCGGGAGAACAACAGCCCCCAGCGCGCGTCGCGGCTGCTGCACGTCCACCCGAACACGGTGGCCTACCGGATCAAGCGGATCGAGGAGATCACCGGGCTGCGCCTGGACAACTACAGGGACCGGCTGATCGCGCAAGTCGCGCTCGAAATCCTGGACGCGTTGCCGGAGGCACAGTGATGAACGGTGAGCCGGGCTTTCCCGTCGGCGCACACCAGCCGGGTATCCCGGCACGGCAGCTGCTGGCCGGCGGGCGGGTGCTGGTCTGCGACGGGGCGATGGGCACCATGCTGCACGCGGCGGGCGCCGCGCTCGACCGGTCGCTGCCCGAGCTGAACCTGTCCGACCCCGCCCTGGTGGAGACCATCCACGACAGCTACCTGAGCGCGGGCGCGGACATCATACAGGCCAACACGTTCGGCGCCAACCGGCTCTGGCTCGGCGACCACGGGTTCCCCGACAAGGTGGACGAGATCAACCGCGCCGGGGTGCGCCTCGCCAGGGCCGCCGCCGACCGGTCCGGCCGCCAGGTGCTGGTCGCGGGCTCGGTGTCGCCGGCGGTGACCGCGCTGCAGCGCCGCCGGGTGGGCTCGGCCGAGCGGATGGAGGTGCTGCGCGAGCAGATCCTCGCGCTGGTCGCCGGCCGCGGCGTGGACCTGCTGATCCTGGAGACGTTCGGCTACCTGGACGAGCTGGTCGAGGCGGTGTCGGTGGCCGCGTCGGTGACCGACGTGCCGCTGATCGCGCAGGCCACGTTCGCCGACGACGCGCACACCCTGGGCGGCGAGACGCCGCGCGAGGTGGCCTCCGTGCTCAGCTCGATGCCGGTGGCGGCGGTCGGCACCAACTGCACGATCGGGCCGCAGCGGATGCTGGTGGTCGCCGAGGACCTGGTCCGGTACTCGTCGGTGCCGGTCAGCGCGCAGCCGAACGCCGGGCAGCCGCGCCGGGTCGGCCCGCGCTCGTTCGAGTTCAACATCGACGGCGGCTACTTCGCCCGGTACCTCGGCCGGTTCGCCGACGCCGGGGTGACCCTGGTGGGCGGCTGCTGCGGCACCACGCCCACGCACATCCGGGCGGCGGCCGAGACGGTGCGGGCCAGCCGGGGCCACCCCGCCGGCCGGCCGGTGAGCGCCACGGTCGCGTCACTGCCCGACGCCCCGGTCCGCCCGGCGGCCGGCACCCTGGCCGAGCAGCTGGCCACGCGCCAGTTCGTGGTGGCGGCCGCGATCACGCCGCCCGCGGGCGGCTGGGCGGGCGAGGCCGAGCAGACGGCGGCCGTGCTCCAGTCCCACGGCATCGGGCTCGTCGTGGTGCAGCCGCGGGAGCACGCGCGCACCCACATGGACTCGCTCAACATGGCCCTGCAACTACAGCAGCGGGTCGGCGTCGAGACGATCGCGACGGTCACCACGTGGGACAGGACCATCATGTCGCTTCAGGCCGACCTGCTCGGCGCGCACGCGCTCGGCATCCGTTCGGTGGTGTCCACGACCGGCAGCCCGCCGGTGCTCGGCGACTACCCGGCGGTGGACGGCACCTGGGAAGTGGACTCGGTGGGGCTGACCGCGCTGCTGGCCGGGCTCAACGCCGGCCGTGACTCCAACGGCCTGGCGCTGACCGCGCGGACCTCGTTCTGCATCGGCGCCCGGGTGAACCCGGGCGCGCGCGACCACGACGCGGAGATCGCCCGCGCGCATGCCAAGATCCGCGCCGGGGCGCAGTTCCTGATCAGCCGCCCGGTGTACGAGCTTGAGTCGCTGACACGGCTCGTCGGGGCGCTGGAGGGGACCGGCGTGCCGCTGCTGCTGTCGGTCACCCCGCTGCGCTCCTTCGAGGAGGCGGACTACCTGGCCCACGAGGTGCCCGGGGTCACGATCCCCGCCGCCACGCTCGAGGCGCTGGAGAAGGCGGGCCGCGGCGCGGCCCGGACGGCCGGCCTGGAGCTGGCGGCCAGCCTGCTGGCGCGGGCCCGCTCGCTGGTCAGCGGCGTCGTGCTCGCCGCGCCCGACGACGACATGGCGGCCCTGGCCCCGCTGCTCGGCGCCCTCCGCTGAGCCCGGCCGTCAGGCCCGGCCGTCCCGGGCGCTGCCTGCGGATGCCTTTGCTTATGGATACCTTATGCGTGCCTTATGCATGGCGTGCCGGGGCCGCGCGGATACCCGGGGACGTGGCATGCTTACCGGTTGTGGAAGGGAAAACGAGCCGCAGGGCCTTCCTCGGGCTGGCCACCGCCGGGCTGGCCGCCGGGGCCGCCGCCGGGGCCGCCAAGGCCTTCGGGACCGCCGCGGCCGGGCATCCGGCCGCGCTCGCCGCGTCCCGCCCGTGGCGCAGCCCCGTGCCGGAGAACTCGCTGCCCGGCGACCCGCACTGGACGATCAGGCACCTGGGCGGCGAGCACGAGATCGAGGGGTACGCGGGCAAGGCCAGCGTGCTGACCGGTGAATCGTTCCCCCTGTTCGTCTCGACCGAGTCCCGGGGCTTCCGGGTGACCGCGTTCCGGCTCGGCTGGTACCAGGGAACCGGCGCGCGCAAGGTCTGGCAGTCGGGGAACCTGCGCGGCGGGCGGCAGAAGAGCCCGGCCGTGTCGCCGGGCACCAACATGGTCCAGACGGACTGGGACCCGGTCGTGGAGGTGCCGACCGACGACTGGCCCGCCGGGGCGTACCTGCTGCGCCTCGACGCCGACTCCGGCGCGCAGCGGTACGTGCCCGTCACCGTCCGGTCGGCGGCCACCGCGGGCAAGGTCGTGCTGAAGAGCTGCGTGCAGACCTGGCAGGCCTACAACATGTGGGGCGGCTACGACCTGTACAAGGACGCGGCGGGCGTGTACGCCAACCGGTCCTTGGTGGTCAGCCTGGACCGGCCGTACGACGGCAACGGCGCCGATTACTTCCTCACCTACGAGCGGAACGTCGTCAAGCTCGCCGAGCGCATGGGCCTTGACCTTGCCTACGTGACGAGCATGGACATCGCCGCCGACCCGCACCTGCTCGACGGCGCGAGCGCGCTGATCTCCATGGGCCATGACGAGTACTGGACGCCGGAAGAACGCGCCAACGTCACGGCCGCCAGGGACCGCGGGGTGAACCTGGCGTTCCTGGGCGCCAACGCCGTCTTCCGCCGCACCCGGCTCGAGCCGAGCACGCTGGGCGCCGCCCGGCAGGTCGTCTGCTACAAGACCTCGTACACCGAGGACCCGATGTACCGCAAGGATCCCGCCGAGGTCACCAGCGACTGGCGCGAGCCGCCGAACTCCGACCCGGAGTCCTCGCTGATCGGCACGATCTACGAGGGCTACCCGGCCGATGCCGCCTACGTGGTGTCCAGCCCGGGCAGCTGGCTGTTCAAGGGCACCGGCGTCCGCGAGGGGTCCTCCTTCCCGCACCTGGTCGGCATCGAATACGACCGGGTCAACCCCGCCTACCCCGTGCCGCGCCCGATCGAGGTGCTCTCCCACTCGCCGCTGACCTGCCAGGGGGCGAGCAGTTTCGGCGACTCCGCCTACTACACGCACCCCAGCGGCGCCGGCGTCTTCGACTGCGGCACCATGCGCTGGGTCGAGGCGATCTACGGCGACCAGCCGCACGGCATCACCGGCAGGACCCCGGACTTCGTCCGGCAGGTCACCATGAACGTCCTGCGCGCCTTCGCCGACGGCCCCGCCGCGCACAAGTATCCCGCCCGCGACAACCTCGACGCCATTCACGAGTACAAGGGCGACCCGATAGGCAACCCCCAGAACCTCCAGTAAAGCCGGCCACCCCGAACGCATCCGGCTTGCCCGTTCAGGCGGGGCCTGCCCGTTCAGAGGGCCTGCCCGCCGCGGGGGCCTGCCCGTTCAGGCGGAAAGGCCGGCGTCGACGGGGATGACGGCGCCGGTGAGGCCGCCCGAATCCGGCGAGCACAGCCAGGCGAGCGCGGCCGCGACCTCGTCCGGCTCCAGGAGCCGGCGCAGCAGCGCCTGGCCGGCGA
>DATGLH010000170.1:0-36924 GCA_035294225.1 Trebonia sp. | reverse complement strand
GACGGCACGGGCAACGACGGCACGGACAACGACGGCATGGGCAACGCGCGGACGCGGTTGCCTGCTCGCGGGCACCGCAATGCGGCGCCCCGGCGCCTGGACCGTATCGAAGCCGCGCCGGCGAGAGCAGCGCGCCGCTGCCCGGTGTCGGAAAAGCCGCGGGCAAGCACAGCGCATCCATCTTCGCCGAGCTGAACCTGGCACCCTCCGAACTGGCCCCCTCCGAACTGGCCCCCTCCGAAGGCGGCAACCGCCGTGTCCTCGCGGTGCTCGCCGGCCTGGACTCCTGGCCCCTGTATCCGTCCGCTGCGGCAAGGCGGCGGTCACGCTCAAGGCCAGCGCACGCGGCATCATGGTGCGGCGTGGAGCAACTGACTTTCGGTACCGCGCCGCCGTCCGGCGGCTCGCCGTCCGTTGCCGGCTATGAAATCGAACGCGAGCTGGCGGCGGCCGGCAAGGTACGGATAGCCGGTGTCGATGAAGTGGGCCGGGGCGCGTGGGCGGGTCCGGTCGTGGTCTGCGCCGTTATCGTCAGCCACGAGTTCCCCGGGCCGCCGGCGGGCCTCACGGACTCCAAGCGGCTGACGCCGAAACGGCGCGCCGAGCTCGCCGGAGAACTTCCCGGATGGGTCACCGCCTACGCGATCGGCGAGGCCAGTCACGAGGAGATCGACGCGATCGGCATGACCGCCGCGCTGCGCCGGGCCGCGCGCGGCGCCCTCGAACGGCTGCCGCAGCCCCCGGACGCGGTGCTGCTCGACGGATCGCACGATTACATCGGCCGGCCGTGGCCGGTGCGCTGCGCGGTCAAGGCCGACCTGCGCTCGGTGTCGGTCGCGGCGGCGTCCGTTATCGCCAAGGTGTACCGCGACCGGCTGATGGCGGAGCTGGGGGAGGCGCACCCGCGGTTCGCGTTCGGCGAGAACGCCGGGTACCCGTCGCCCGCGCATCAGCGGGCGCTCGCCGACCTCGGCCCGACCCCCTACCACCGGCTGTCCTGGTCTTACCTGGACGACCTGCCACGCTGGCGCCACCTGAAGAAGCAGCGCCCGGACATCGGAGGCCAGCTCTCCCTGCTGTGACGGCGGCGTCCCGGCCACGCAGGCCACCTACGGGGGCCGCTCTCCGCTGCCGGACTACACCAAGGGCTACAAGTTCTCCGCCTACGCCATGTGGACGCAGGCCACCTACGGGGGCCGCTCTCCGCTGCCGGCTGGTTCCGGGGGAGCTTGTCATGCGCGGGCGCGGGCCGCCCCGGCCCGCGCCCGCGCATGACCGCGGAGGCTTGTGTCCTGGCGGAGAGTTTTCGCCTGACAGCCCGGTACCTGGCTAGCCGACCCGGGGGTCTGGGTCGACGACGAGGATCCTGCCCTTGGCGTGCCGCCGCAGCTCGGCGCTGGCGCTCTCGTCCATCAGCGCGGGCAGGCCGCGGTGGGAGGCGGCGCCCACGATAATCGTCGTGGCGCCTACCTCGTTGGCGTACTCGGCGACCAGCCTCCCGGCGGCGCCGTGGTCGGTGGCGTGCAGCAGCACCTGGCCTTCGGCCGGGATGTGGCTGGCCGCCAGCCGGTCCAGGTGGTCACGGACCACCGCCTCGGCGGAGGCCAGCGTCTCGCCGTCGGTGCCGCCGTCGCCCGCGGTGACGCCTTCCTGAGCGTGTACCACGTGCACCACCCGGCCGCTGTCCGCGGCGAGCCGGGCGGCGGTCTCGGTGACCAGGGCGGCGGCCGCCGAACTGTCGATGGCCGCGAGGATCACGCCGCCGGCGCGGCCGTCGTTGCCGCGGCCCGTGCCGTTGCCGCGGCCGTCGTTGCCGTGGCCCGTGCCGTTGCCGCCGACGGCTACCAGCGTGCCCCGGGCAGCGCCGCTCCCTGCCGTCGTTGCCGTGGCCGCCGTGACCGCCTCGGCCTGCACCGCCTCGGCCTGCACCCGCTCGGCCTCGCCGAGCAGCCGGTGGCCGGTGGCGAGGATGCCGATGCCGAGCACGATGGCCGCCGCGCCGATGTAGAACGGGAAGTGGATGTTCACGTCGACCACGAGCCGGCCGGCGCAGTAGGGAGCGAGCCCGCCGCCGATGAACCGGACGAAGCTGTAGGCGGCGGACGCTACCGGGCGCTCCACCGGCGAGACGGTCATGACCGCCTGGGTGGTGACGGTGTTGTTCACGCCGCAGACGATGCCGGAGACGATCACGAGGACGATCAGCGCGGGCTTGTCCAGCGTCCAGACCGCGATGCCGAGGGTGATGAGCGCGAACAGGAACAGGTTCGCGTACATGGTCCTGGCGATGCCGAACCGCTCCTGCAGCCACGGGGCGCCGAACACGGCGAACAGCGCGACGAAGATGCCCCAGCCGCAGAACACGAGACCGAGCCTGATCGGCGAGAGCCCCATCGGGAACGGCGCGTAGCCGAGGATGGTGAAGAAGCCCCAGTTGTAGCAGAGCGCGGTAAGCGCCATGGTGAGCAGGCCGCGGTGCCGCAGCGCCTGGAACGGCGCGGCGAGGCTGGTTTTCCTCACGGGCTTCGGGGTCTTCTCGACCAGCGTCACGGTGGCGATCAGCGCGATCGCCATCAGCGCGGACACGCCGTAGAACGGGCCGCGCCAGCTGATCTCGCCGAGCGTCCCGCCGAGCAGCGGGCCGACCGCGATGCCCAGGCCCAGCGCGGTCTCATACAGCACGATCGCGCCGGCGAACCCGCCGCTCGCCGAGGCGACGATGACCGCGAGCGAGGTCGCGATGAACAGCGCGTTCCCGACGCCCCATCCGGCCCGGAACCCGATGATGCCGCTGATCGAGCCGGACGAGCCGGCCAGCCCGGCAAAGGCCACGATCAGCACCAGGCCGCAGATCAGCGTCCGCTTGGCGCCGATCCGGCTGGATACCCAGTTGGTGATCAGCATCGCGACCGCGGTGACCACCAGGTAGCTGGTGAACAGCAGCGTGGTCTCGCTCGGCGAGGCGTGCAGCTGACTGGAGATCGCGGGCAGGATCGGGTCGACCAGGCCGATGCCCATGAACGACACGACGCAGGCGAACGCGACGGCGAACACGGCCTTCGGCTGCTTGAACGGGCTCGCCGCCGAGCCCGTGTGGGCGCCACTCAATTCAGTCGTACTCCTTGGTGCTGGTGGGGTCCATGCTGGCGAGCGCGTCAAGCGCGGGCAGTGCCGCGGCCAGCGCGGCCCGGTGCCCGGGGCTCAGCCGGGCGAGGATGCCGGCGAGCTTCTCGGCGCGCCGCCCGCGCCGGCGCGCGAGCGTGGCCCTGCCCTCGCCGGTGATGCTCACCCGGACGACCCGCCCGTCGGCGGGGTCGGCCTCCCGGCACACCAGCCCGGCGTCGGCGAGCCGGGTGATCAGCTGCGTCATCGCCGGCTGGGTGACCCCCTCGCGGGCGGCAAGCGCCGTGAGCCGGCAGGGGCCGTTCCGCTCGAGCGTCGACAGCGTGGCCGCGGCGGTCATGGACAGCCCGCTCGGCTGGCTCAGCGAACGGAACAGGCCGAAGGTACGCCCGAGGGCGCTCTCAAGCGCGGTCGCCAGCGCCTCGTCCGTCATGGCAAGGCCGCCTGCTCCCGGCGTCCCGCCTGCCGTGACGGGGCCGCCTGCTCCCGGCGTCTGCTCGCCGGGGGCGTGGCCTGGGATTTCCATAAGCTTTTTATATCACATACTTATGTAAAATGCCGGCTGCCGTGCCCCGCCCCGTGCCGGTCTCCGGTAACGCGACAGAGGATCCGAGCTGTGACCGCACTTGCTATCGACACCGGGCATGTCGCGGGCGGAGCGGCGTCACGCAGCCTGACCAGATCGCGTTTTTTATACCTTTATGTCCGGTTCTGACGGAGCGGGGGCGGCGGGACGTTCCGGGGCTGTGGCCCACTGCCCCACTCTTTCCGGGGCAGTGGGCCACAGCCCCGGAAAGAGGAAAAGAAAAGAGGAAAAGAAGAGCGGCGCGCACCTGACCACACCCCGGCCCCGGCCCCGGCTGAGCCGGGGTCAGGCCGGGGTCAGGCCGGGGCCGGGGCGGCGGGCAGCGTCAGGCGCATCAGCGTTCCCCCGCCGTGCGCCGGCCGGGCTTCGACCGTGCCGCCGTGGCCGCGCGCGACCTCCCGGACGACGGCGAGCCCGAGCCCGGATCCCGGCACCGCGCGGGCCGAGAGCGAGCGGTAGAAGCGGTCGAAGACGTGCGGCAGGTCGGCGGGGTCGATGCCCGGCCCGTGGTCGCGCACGGTGAGTTCCCCGCCGGCGAGCCGCACCTCCACGTCCCCGCCCGGCGGCCCGAACTTCGCGGCGTTGTCGAGCAGGTTCCTGATCGCGACTCGAAGCCGGCCGGCGCTCCCCACGACGACGCAGGCGTGCAGGTCCGCGGTGAACGTCGTGTTCGGCCAGTCCCGGCGCGCCGCCTCCAGGGCGGCGGCGGCCGCCTCGTCCAGCCTGACCTCTTCCCTGGCTGCCGGCGGCGACTCGCCCCGGGCCAGTTCCGTGACGCTGGCCACGAGCTGGCTGAGCTCCGCCACCTGGTCGGCGACCCGGGCGAGCACCTCCTGGCGTTCCGCGGCCGGCATGTCCGGGTTGCCGGCGAGCAGGTCGACGTTGACGCGCAGGCTGGCCAGTGGGGTGCGCAGCTCGTGACTGGCGTCGCTGACCAGCCGCCGCTGAGCGGCCAGCGACCGCTGTAGCGCGCTCAGCATGCTGTTGAACGATGCGGCGAGCCGGCCGATCTCGTCCCGGCGGGCCACCTCGACCCGCCTGGCCGGGTCCCCGGTCGCGGTCACCTGCTCGGCGACGCTGGCCAGCCGGGTCACCGGGGCGAGGCCCGTCCTGGCCACGGCCCAGCCGAGCACGGCGGCAGCCAGGATCCCGATGACGCTGAGCACGCTCAGCGTGGCGCCGACGCTGGCCACCTCCAGATCGGTCGTGCTGAGCGACTGGGCGACCTGGAGCGCGAGGCCCGGCGCGAGCGGCGCGGTGAGCACCGTGGCCCGCACGCCGCCGATCCTGGTGTCGGCGTAGAACGCGCCCTGGCGCCCCGCCGCGACGCTGACCGCCGCGGCGCTCGCGGGGAGCAGGCCCTGGTCGTGCGGCGGGGTCCAGACGGCGCCGGTCGCGGTGACCAGCTGGGTATACGGCACGGCGGTGCCGAACCGGTTCGAGTGCGGCGGCACCCAGCCGTAGGGGATGTGTCCCCGGTACTGCCGTGCCGCGTGCTCCACACCCGCCGCGCGCGCGGCGAGTTGCTGGTGTATCTGGCCCTCCAGGTCGGTGCGGATCGCGATGAAGGCGACCGCGGTGATGGCCAGCGCGACGGCGGCCACCGCGCCGGCGGCGGCCAGCGTGAAGCGGGTCCGCAGGGCGAAGGAGGGGACGCGCGGTCCTCCCGTCCGGCGGGTCACCGCGGGCAGGCGGCGTCGGCCCGCAGCACGTACCCGACGCCGCGCACGTTGTGCACCAGGCGGCGGCGTCCGCCGGCCTCCAGCTTGCGGCGCAGGAAGCCGACGAAGACCTGTAGCGCGTTCGAGGCGGGCGCCTCCCCGTAGCCCCACACCCGGTCCAGGATCACGTCGTAGCTGAGCACCTGCTCGGCGTTGCGCAGCAGCAGTTCGAGCAGGGCGAACTCGATCCTGGTGAGGGTGATGGGCACGCCGCCGCGGGTCGCCGCGCGGGCGGTGAGGTCGAGCGTCAGATCGGCGTAGCCGAGGACGTCGTGGACTGGCCGGGTGCGGCGCAGCAGCGCGTTGACCCGGGCGAGCAGCTCGCGCAGCGCGAACGGCTTGACCAGGTAGTCGTCGGCGCCGGCCTCCAGGCCGGCCACCCGGTCGTCCACCGCGTCCCGCGCGGTGAGCACGAGGACCGGGGTGGCGTGCCCGCGTTCCCGCAGCGCGCGGCAGGTATCGAACCCGTCGAGCATGGGCATGAGCACGTCGAGGATGATGAGATCGACCGGCGACTGGGCCACGGAGCTGAGCGCGTCCGCGCCGTTCGCGGCGGTGCTGACTGCATACCCGGAATAACCCAGGGCACGCCGCAGTGAGTCGCGGACGTCCGGGTCGTCGTCCACGACCAGCAGCCTTGGTTGCATGCCGGCCAGTCAACCAGCGCTTCTTAGGAAGATCCTTAAAGTTAGCTGCAGACGCTTACATTTTCACTGTTCTTTAACGATCGCTGGCCAGTCTCCCTGGCATGCCTCCCCTTTTCCTCATACGGCACGGTGAGAGCAGCTGGAACACGCTCGGCCTGGCGCAGGGCCAGGGCGATCAGGCGCGGCTGACCCGCCGTGGCCGCCGTCAGGCCGCGGCGGCGGCCGGGCGATTCCGCGGGCATCCGGTCCGCGCGCTGTACTCAAGCGACCTGCGCCGCGCGCTGGAGACGGCGGCCGCCTTCAGCGAGGTGCTCGCGCTGCCGGTGCACACCGATGCCCGGCTGCGCGAGCGGAGCCTCGGCGTCCTTGAGGGCACCGCGGCGACGTCGATCAGCCCGTCCGCCATCGGGGTGGAAGCCGGGCGGGTGACCGACCCGGACATAAGGCCGCCGGGCGGGGAGTCCGTGCGCGATCTGTACACGCGCGCGGCCGCGTTCTGCGACGACCTCGGGACCGTGGCCGGCGACGACGCGGGCGGCGACGTGGTGGTGGTCGCGCACGGCGGCACGCTGCGCGTGCTGAACGCCTACCTGAACGGCGTCCCTGTCGAGGAGATGCGCTGGGAGCCGCTGGAGAACGCCAGCATCCTGCGGTTTCCCGGTTCCGCCACGCGATCACGAGGAGCATCCCGATGAACCCGACCGTCTTGAACCTGCCCAGGCGCGCGGCGAAGCCCCGCGAGACCGGCCTCACGATGGTGATCGACGGCGGCATCCCGTCCGGCATGTTCAGCGACCTGATCTCGCTGGGCGCCGAGTACATCGACTTTGTGAAGTTCGGCTGGGGCACGGCGATCGTCACCGGCTGCCTGCGCGAGAAGATCAGCGTGCTGCGCCAGGCCGGCATCGGCTACTACTTCGGCGGCACGCTGTTCGAGAAGTTCGTCCTACAGGGCCGGTTCGAGGACTACCGGCGGCTCTGCGAAGAGCACGGCTGCCGCCACGTCGAGGTGTCCAATGGCACCATCGACATGTCGAACGCCGAGAAAGCCGGCTATATCCGCAAGCTCGCCCCCGACTTCGGCGTCGTGTCCGAGGTCGGCTTCAAAGATCCCGGCCGCTCCGAGCTGCTGCCGCCGAGCGAGTGGGTCGCCTGCATCAAAGAGGACCTCGACGCGGGGGCCTCGCTGGTCACGCTCGAGGCCAGGGAGAGCGGCAAGTCCGGCATCTGCCGCCCGGACGGCGCGCTGCGGTACGGCCTGGTCGAGGACGTGCTGTCCGCGGGCATCAGCGTGGACAAGCTGCTCTTCGAGGCACCCACCACCGCGCTGCAAACCCACATGATCACCCGCATCGGGCCGAACGTGAACCTCGGCAACGTGCCCGCGCAGGGCGTCATCGGCACGGAGACGCTCCGCCTGGGGCTGCGCGCCGACACGCTCAGCGCCTTCGAGTAGGAAGATCCGCGATGCGAACCGTTTCCGATGTCTTCCACCTGGCCATCCCGGTGCACGACCTGGACGAGGCGCAGGACTTCTACGTGGCGAAACTCGGCTGCAAGCTCGCCCGCCGTTACGACGACCGGATTACCCTCGATTTCTTCGGAGACCAGGTGGTGTGCCACCTGACCCCGGGGGAGCCTGCCCGGCCGGAGAGCCTGTACCCGCGGCACTTCGGCGTCACGTTCCGCGAGGCGGCCGACTTTGAGGCGCTGCATGCCTGCGCGGTCACCAGGAAGATCCCCTTCTACCAGGAGGTCGCCACGAGGTTCGGCGGCCTGGTGGAGGAGCACCGCACGTTCGTGCTGGTTGACCCGTCGGGAAACCTCCTGGAATTCAAGCATTACAACGACCCCCGGATGATGTACTGAACGGACGGACACCCGCGTTGATACGGATGTGGATCGAGCAGGCGGCAGCCTGCGATGACGGCGCCGTCTACCTTGAGGAAGCCCGCGGCACCGGGACGCTGACCTACGGCGGCCTGCTGGAGGCGGTCCTCGGCTGGGAGCGGCGCCTTGACGATGCCGGGCTGCCCCCGGGGGCCCGGATCGCGGTCCGCCCCTCGCGGCCGCTTGAGTACGCGACCGCCCTGGTGGCGATCATCGGGGCCGGGCGGGTCGCGGTCCCGCTCGACCCCCTGGCTCCCGGCGCCGACGTGGCCCGCGTGCGGGCCGTCGCACGTCCCGTCGCCACAGTCACCGACGGCTCGTTCGGGATAAATTCTCTTGATTTCCCGCGGCCGGAACCGGCGGGCGGCGGGATTTTCCTGTGCACCAGCGGCACCACCGGCACCCCCAAGGGCATCTCGCTGCGCGAGGGGCAACTGGCGCACGTGGCCGCGAGCGTGGTCAGCCACCACCGGCTCACCCGGGCCGACCGGGGGTACTGCCCGCTGCCGCTGTTCCATGTGAACGCCGAGGTGGTCGGGCTGCTCGCCACGCTCTGTGCGAGGGCGTGCCTTGCGCTGGACCGTAAGTTCACCCGCCACGGCTTCTGGGAGATGATCGAGGAGAAGCGGATCACCTGGATCAACGCGGTGCCGGCTATCATCTCCATCCTGGCGATGGATCCGCCGGCGGTGCGGCCCGCCGCCGTCCGCTTCGTGCGGTCCGCCTCCGCGCCGCTGCCGCCGGCCGCGCTGACGCGGTTCGAGAGCGCGTTCGGCATCCCGGTCGTGGAGACCTACGGGATGACGGAGGCGGCGAGCATGATCACCGCCAACCCGCTGGACGGTCCGCGCAAGCCGGGGTCGGCGGGCCGGCCGGCTGGCACCGAGGTCCGGGTGACGGTCCCCGGCGGGACCGCCGGGCCGGGCGAGGTCGGCCGGGTGCAGATCCGCGGCAAGGGCGTGATCACCGAGTACGCCTCCGGCGGGCGCCCCGGCGCGATCGACGCCGAGGGCTGGCTGGACACGGGGGACCTCGGCTACCTGGACGAGGACGGCTACCTGTTCCTGGCGGGGCGGTCCGACGACGTGATCAACCGCGGCGGGGAAAAGATCTACCCCAGGGAGATCGAGGAGATCCTGCTCGCCCAGCCCGGGGTCCGCTCCGCCGCCGTGGTCGGGGTCGCCGACGAGGTGCTGGGCGAACGGCCGGTCGCCTACGTGGTGCTGGACGCCGGCTGGCTGGCGGGGACGGCAGGGGCCGAGGAGGCGCTGCGCGACGTCTGCGCGGCGCAGTTGCCGCGGCACAAGCAGCCGAGCGAGTTCCGCCTGGTGGGGGAGCTGCCGCTCGGGCCTACCGGGAAGGTCTCCCGCCGCCGCCTGAAGGACCTGGTGACGGCGCGGCCGTGAGCACCACCCTCCCGGAAACCGGCCCCGGCCCTGCTGGCCCCGGCCCTGCTGGCCCCGGCCAGGCCTCCCCGGCCGCGCCCGGCGCGGCCGCCGCTGAGCCCGCGCCGGGTCGCCGTGGCCGGCCCCATGTCGTGGCCTTCGACCTCATCCGCCTGATCATCATGGTGTTCGTGGTGGGCGTGCACACGCTGGCGTTCGGCGGCGGGCAGGTCACCGTGGTGCTCGGCGCGTTCACCACCGTGTTCCACACCAGCCGCGAACTGTTCTTCCTGCTCACCGCGCTTGTGCTGACCTACAACTACGGACGCCGCGGCCCGGCTGGCCCGCGCCGTCAGGAAGGCAGAGTCCGCTGGCTGAAGTTCTGGCGGCGGCGGTACCGGCTGGTCGTGCCGGCCTACGCGGCGTGGACCCTGATCTACTACGCGGCGGACGGCCCGGGCCGCGGCCCGTTCCCGGGCGCCGTCTGGCACGACCTGCTGCACGCCGGGGCCCGGTACCACCTGTACTTCCTGCTGGTGACCATGCAGGTGTACCTGCTGTTCCCGGTGCTGTGCTGGGTGCTGCGGAAGACAGCGGGGCACCATGTCGCGCTGTTCCTGGCCGCGTGCGCGTACCAGCTCGCCCTGACCGCCGCGCTCCACCACCACCTGGTGCGGACCGGCCCGCTCGCCGGGTGGCTGGCCGGCGCGGGTTCGGGGATCTGGCTGGAGAGCTACCTGCTGTACGTCGTCGCCGGAGCGCTCGCCGGCTGGCACTTCGACCAGGTCTGCGCGTTCACCAGGCGGCACGCCCGGGCCGCCACCGTGGCCCTGGCGGCGGGCGGCGGCGCGGCCGCCGGGGTGGGGGCGTACCTGGCGGAGGTCTACCTCGGCGGCGCCACGCCGGCCGTGGCGAGCGCGGTCTTCCAGCCGGCCGTCGTGGTGGAGGCGCTCGCCTTCGGCTGGGCGCTGCTGGCCGGCGGGCTGATCTGGAGCGACCGGGGAGCGCCGCACCGGAGGTTCTTCGCCGCCGGCTCGGCGAGCTCGTTCGGGATTTACCTGGCGCATCCCCTCGTGCTGCAGGGCCTGCTCGCGCTCGCGGCCGGGTCCGGCGTGCTCGCCGCGGTCCGCGGCGCGCCGGCCGCCCTTGAGGTGCTGGCGCTGCTCGGCGTCGCCGTGCCGCTTATCTACGGGCTTTCCTGGATGATCGCCTCTGCCGCCCGCCGCACGCCGCTTAGCCTGGTGCTGACCGGGCGCGAGTACGCGCCCGGGAAAGGGCGGGCCGACGGGACGAGGAGATGAGGCGGCTTCTGGTTCTCGCCGTCGCGTTCATCGTCACGCTGGGCGTTGCGATGTTCGCCGGCACGAACATCATCAGCGCGCTGGAACGGCAGTCGTACTCGGTGACGTATTCGATGAAAGTCGGCGCCGTGACCCGGAGCTGGGAGCAGATCACCCCGGTCGGCGGGCTGCCCGCGTCGGCGCCGATCATCGTCGTGCTGTCCGGGATCGCCGAGCAGGTGAGTGGCGAGATCGCCAGGGACGGGCTCGTGCCGTACGTCAACGAGGGCGTGACCGAGCTTGTCTACCCGGTCCCGCTCCACGAGTCGTGGAACGCCGGCGGCTGCTGCGGCAAGGCCGCCCTCCTCGGCGTCGACGACATCGGGTTCCTGAAGGCGCTCGCCGCCCGGGTGGATCCGGGACACCGCCACCCGGTCTATGTCGTGGGCTACAGCAACGGGGGGCGGCTCGCCTACCGGATGGCCTGCGGCGATCCCGGCGTCTTCGACGCGACGGCCGTGGTGAAGGCGATGCCCATGCCGGACTGCAAGGTCACCCGCCCGCTGACGATCTTGCAGATCGCCTCCCTGGACGACACCGCCGTTCCCTACAAGCCCGGCGAGCCTGGCAAGGAGTCGCCGCCGGCCACGGTGGAGGTCGCCAGGCTGCGCGCGCTCGACGGGTGTACCGGCAACCCCGCGGCCTCCCGGAACGGCGCCATGACCATGACCACGTGGCCGGACTGCGCGAGCGGGCATCGGGTCGGGTTCGCCGTGTGGGACACCGGCGGTCATAACTTCCCGCCGCCCAAGGGGAAGACCCCGGGGGCCGCGGCGGTCATCTGGTCTTTCTTCACCAACACCGCGCTCGCGCCGGTCCCGCGCTGACCCGGCGGGGCGGACCGGCGGGGCGGACCAGCGGGGCGGAACGGCGGCGGCCCCTATAGCGGATTTCCTGTTCCCGGAGAAGGCCTATCCCCGCTCTCATGAGACCGCCGGGATGCGGCCAAAGACGCGAATACCACGGTGGAGCCCAGGTAATGCCCGGTGGCGCTGTCGAATGCGCCGCCGCAGGTTATCAGCCGGAGCGCCGCGTAATCGGTCGCGCCGTAAACGGCCTTGGCCGGGAACGTGGCCTTGGCGTACTCCCGCACGCCGGTGACCCGGAAAATCGCCGTGACTCCGTCGGCGAGCGTCACGTCGATGGTGTCTCCCGGTCGGAGCGCGCCCAGCCGGAAAAAGACCGCGGGGCCGCGATAACTGTCGACGTGCCCCTCGATGACAGAGGCCCCGATCTGGCCGGGGGCCGGCGAGTACTCGTACCACGCGGCTTCGCCGGCGCTCGTGGCCAGCGGCGGCACCTGAATGCTGCCGTCCGCGTTCACGCCCAGCCGCAGAAGTTTCGAGCGGACGCCGATGGCCGGGATGTCAACCGCCACGGGGAGCGAGCGGCGCAGCGCGGGCCCCGTGGCGGCGCCGGGGCCGATGGTTCCCGCCGCCGCCGGGGAGGGCTGCGGCGCGTGCTGCTGGGCGAGCACCGCGACGCCCACGGTGACCGCGCCGCAGGCCAGCAGCAGCACGCCCGCGATACCCGCCACGCGGGCACGGAAATCGCCTGGCCGCGAAGGTCCGGGAGCGAACGGGCTGTCCGGCCAGGACATAACCACGCGCAGTCCGGCTATGCGCCGCCCTGTGGCCAAGGCCATCCCTTCCCGGTGTCTTCCGCGGCAGGGGCTACTCGCGTAGCCTAATGGCCAGATGGAAAACACGCTATTGCCTGCCCGCGCAGTCCGCGGGCATGCCTATATGACCCCCGCGGGGTTTGTTTCAGCGGGCGCGGGGCAGTGAGCGGCTGGCAGCGCGTATTCTCTTCCGGTGCCGATTCCGGTGCCGATTCCGATGTCCGTCGCGGGATCTCGGGAGCGGGAAAACGGCACCGCCCCCGGCCGGCCCCATGAGGAGGCTCGATGAAGGTGCGCACTACCTCCCCGGGAACGGCGGTCGGCGCCAGGCCGGCCGTTGCGGGCTGCGTCGCCTTGATGGTCGCCGTTTCGGCCGCGGTCTCGGCATGCACCAACTCCCCGTCCTCGACGGCGCCGGCGATATTCACGCCGACGGCCACGCCGGCACGATCAAATGCCGGCACGCCGAAGACGACGGTGACGGCTACCGCGAGCCGTCCGGGTAGGCCCTCGCCGACCGCGGCCGGGCGGTCCCCGGCCAAGACCGCCGGTCCCACGAAAGCGGCGACCCCGGCGGCCGCGCCGGCGACTCGCGCGCCGGCTTCCTCGGCCAGCCCGTATCCCACGGGCGCGCCCGCCACAGGAGGCGGAGGAACGGCCGGGCTGCAAGACGGGATGCTGTTCGGGCTCGGCGGCGCGGCGATGCTGGCCGGACTGGGCAGCCTCGCCTTCCGGCGCAGGCTCACCCGCGGCGGGCAGCGGCGGGCGGCGGGCACGGGTGACCGCGCCCCCGGCGGCTGAGACCACGGCCATCGTCCCGGACGGACGGCGGCACGCCCCTCCCCGCCACCTCCTCGCGAACGTCTCAAGCTCGCGAACGTCTCAGGCTCGCGAACGTCTCAGGCTCGCGAACGCCTCAGGCTCGCGAACGCCTCAGGCCCATCGGCCACGGCTAGAGCACGGCTAGACTTGGGCGGATCGCGACGACCGGAACCTTGCGCGGAGGCACGACTTCGATGCCGGAAGCTGGCAGTCCTGACGAGTCCGTCCAGGCACTCCCGGAAGACCCGGACTGGCTGCCGCCCGAGATCAACACGGGCGTGGCGCACTCGGCACGGGTCTACGACTACTGGCTGGGGGGCAAGGACAACTTCGCCGCCGACCGGGCGCTCGGCGACGCCATTATCGAGGCGATGCCGTCGACGCGGTTCGCGGCGCGCGCGAACCGCGCCTTCCTCGGCCGCGCCGTGCGCTACCTGGCCGCGGAGGCGGGCATCCGGCAGTTCCTCGACATCGGTACCGGGATACCGACCGCGGGCAACACGCACGAGGTCGCCCAGGCGGCCGCGCCGGAAAGCCGCGTCGTCTACGTGGACAATGACCCCATCGTGCTCGCGCACGCGCGGGCGCTGATGACGAGCGGCCCGGCCGGCGCCACGGCGTTCATCCAGGCGGACCTGCGCGAGCCGGGGAAAATCCTCGCCGACCCGGCGCTGCGGCGCACCCTGGACCTGGGCAGGCCGGTCGCCCTCATGCTCGTCGCGATCCTGCACTTCTTCAGGGCCGAAGAGAACCCGCGGGGCCTGGTGTCGGCACTGCTGGACGCGCTGCCGTCGGGCAGTTACCTGACCGTGTCCCACCTCACCGCGGACTTCGACCCGCAAGCGGCCGCCCGCGCGGAGACGGCCGGGCGGGACGCGGGCATCACCTACACGCCGCGCAGCCAGGCCGAAGTGGCGGCGTTCTTCACCGGCCTCGAGCTGGTGGACCCAGGCGTGGTGCCGGTGCTCGCCTGGCGCCCCGAGGACGGCCCGCCAGGCGACCCGCGCGCCGTGCACAGCTACGCGGCGATGGGCCGCAAGCCGTAGGGTCCCCGGCGGCTGAGACCACGGCCATCGTCCCGAACGGACGGCGGCGCCTGCCTCCCGTCATCGTCTTCTGGCCCGCCTCAGGGACAAGTTCGCCGCAGGCTCATCACGACCGCTCGCCGGCGCGCCCGGGACCGGGGTCAGCCGGCTGGCCGTACGCCGCGGACGATGCCGGCTTCCGCGACGACCGGCTCGAAGACCACCTCGGTGAAACCGGCCTCGCGCAGCGCCGCCTGCCAGAACTGCGGCGTGGCCGGATGCTCCTGGCCGACACCGAACCCGAAACGCCCCAGGTTCTTGGCGATCCGCCACCAGCCGGCCGGCCCTCTGGCCGCCAGCGCGGCCACCTTCTGCCGCAGGATCTGCCGGTCACGCCGGCTCGTCCCGCGGCCGAACATCATGTCGGCGACCACGATGCGGCCGCCGGGACGCAGCCACCGCGCCGCCTCCGCGGTCAGCGCCCGCTTGTCCGCGTCCCGCAGATGGTGCAGCGCGTAGCTGGAGACGATCAGGTCGGCGCTGGCCGGCGGAAGCCGCAGTTCCCTGAGGTCGGCCACCTTGGTGCGCACGTTCTCCAGCCCGGCCCGCGCGGCGCGTTCGCCGAGCGATACCGCCATGGCCGGCGAGATGTCCACCGCCAGCACCGAGCCCACCCGCGGCGCGATCGCGGTCGTCACGAAGCCGGTGCCGGCGCCGAGGTCCACGCAGGCGTCGGTCGGCCGCGGACTCGACATGTCCACCAGGCAGTCGAGTACCTTTTCGAAGCCCGCCGTCGAGGTCACGTGCGAGTGCCACTGGGCTACGCGCCCGTCCCACTTCCTGACCAGCGACAATGTCCACCCCGTCGTTTATTCAGCATTCTCGCAGCCGGCTTTGGGAAAAAGCTAGGGCGTCTCCATGAAGCCTGCGTGAAGGCCCGGCTGCCGGGGGGGAAACATAGCCAGCTATGAGGTCCGCCCTGCTCGCCTGCCCGCCCGCCCGCGGGCGCCTTACCCGCCCGCGTGCGCCTTACCCGGTGCGCGCGCCGCCGCGCCGGCCCGCGCCGCCAGTAGTATGCGTGGCATGTCGACCAGCACCGTCACCTTGACCGGCTGGGGCCGGATCGCGCCGTCCACCGCGGAACTGGCCGAGCCGGCCAGCGACCGCGAGGCCGCGTCCCTGCTGCGGCGGCCGCCGGCGGGCGCCGGCGCGGTCATTCCGCGCGGCCTCGGCCGCAGCTACAACGACGCCGCCCAGTCCGCGGGCGGGCTGGTGCTCTCCACCGCGCGGCTGAACCGGATCGTCAGCCTGGACACCGCGGCCGGCATCGCGGTCTGCGAGGCCGGCGTCAGCCTCGAGCAGCTCATGGCCGCGGGGCTGCCGGCCGGCTGGTTCGTGCCCGTCTCGCCGGGCACCCGGCAGGTGACGGTCGGCGGCGCCATCGCGGCGGACGTGCACGGCAAGAACCACCACGTCGCGGGCAGCTTCGCCGGCCACGTGCTCTCGTTCGACCTGCTGCTTCCCGGCGGCGAGCAGGTGACGGTGACCCCGCGGGGCGATCCCGGGCTGTTCTGGGCGACGGCCGGCGGCATGGGGCTGACCGGGTTCATCACCCGGGCCACGGTGCGGCTGAAGCGGGTCGAGACGTCGCTGGTCAAGGTGGATACCGTGCGGACCGCCGACATCGACGAGACGATGGCGGTGCTCGCCGAGCACGACAAGAAGTACGGTTACACGGTCGCCTGGTCCGACAACCTGGCCACCGGCAGGAGCCTGGGCCGGTCGGTCATCACCAGCGGCGACTTCGCCGCGCTCGCCGAGCTGCCGCCCCGGCGGCAGGCCGACCCGCTCGCCTTCGCGCCCCGCGCCCGGCTCGGCGTGCCGGATGTCTTCCCGCCCGGCCTGATGAACCGGTACTCGATACGGCTCGCCAACGCGGCCTGGTACCGCAAGGCGCCCCGGCTGCGCGAAGGAGAACTCCAGACGATCGGCCAGTTCTTCCACCCCCTCGACGGGATCAGGAACTGGAACCGGGTCTACGGGCCGGGCGGCTTCCGCCAGTACCAGTACGTGGTGCCGTTCGGGGCTGAGGCCGCGGTGCGCCGCTCGTTCGAGATGGTCAGCGCCCACCGCGCGCCGTCGTTCGTGACCGTGCTCAAGCGGTTCGGCGAGGGGGATCCCGGGCTGCTGTCGTTCCCCGCTCCCGGCTGGACGCTGGCGCTCGACTTCCCGGCCCGCACCCCCGGCCTCGGCCCGCTGCTCGACCAGCTCGACCAGCTCGTCGTGCGCCACGGCGGCCGGGTGTACCTGGCCAAGGACTCCCGCGTCCCGGCCCCGGTGCTTGAGGAGATGTACCCCCGCCTCCCCGAGTTCCGCAAGATCCGCGCCGAGCTGGACCCCTCCGGCGTGCTCGCCTCCGACCTGTCCCGCCGCCTGGGCCTTTAGAACCTCGCCGGTCCCGCCGCATCGGCCGCCGCCGCCGCCCGGCCCAGCCCGCCGCCCGGGCCTTCGCGCCGCCCGATGCCCGCGCAGGCCGCCACCCTCCGTTCAGAAGGATTAAAGAGATTATCCCGAACGGAAGGCGGTGACTAGCGCAGGCCAGCGCGCCTGCCGCTGTCGTCCCGGCCGCCCCGGGAAGCCCTGAAGTCACTCAGCGGGAGTCCAATTATTTCGGAAGCGTTTTCCGTAATTACCGGCGGCCTCCGTGTCCTATTTTCCTCAGATGCCGGTAATGCATGTCATGTCCACAATAAGGGAATTGGAATGTGCCGATATATATAACAATAAGATAACGATGATGCCGGGCTCTTGTCATTCGTAAGTTCGGATCGCATATTTGAGGCTATTGTTCGAACTTTATCTGCGCCCGCTTCGTAGGTAGCTGTTGGCTGGTTCAGGAGTATGGGCGATTGTTCGGGCACGGGGGTCGTATCGCGGGGTACGCGGCCGTGTGGATCGATGGCTAGCCCTAACGGGCATGGGGGAGTAGCCATGGATGAAGTCCGCCGGGACGCACCCGGCTCGGAGCACGGCCGCATGGGCGGCTGGCCGGCCACACTGGAGTGGGCCGCTCAGGCGGCGCCGCGCCGCGCCGCGAGCCCGCTGCTGCACGTCAGGCTCCTCGGCGGGCTGCGCATCGAGCGCGCGGATTCCGGGCAGGCCATCGCCGGCTGGCCCAGGCGCAGCGCCAAGGCCCTGACCAAGCTGCTCGCGGTGCACCCGGCGCACGCCGTGCACCGCGAGCAGATCATCAGCGTGCTTTGGCCCGATGTGGACGCGGAGTCGGCGCTCAACAGTTTCGGCAAGGCCCTCCACGCGGCCCGCCGCGTGCTGGAGCCGGGCCTCCCGCGGCGCCGGGATTCGGCGTACCTCCGCACGGCGGACTCCATGGTGATGCTCAACACCGAGCATGTCGTGATCGACGCCGACGTGTTCGAGCGGCTGGCCGCGGACGCGGTGCGCCGCGGGGAAGCCGAAGCGTACCTGGCCGCGCTCCAGGCGTACGGCGGCGAGCTGCTGCCCGAGGACCGCTATGAGAGCTGGTGCGCGGAGCGCAGGAACGCCCTGGCGGAGACGTACATCCGGCTCCTGCTCGGGCTGGCGGAAGCCTATGAGCGCTCCGGCGCCTGCAACGAGGCGGCGGACCGGCTCCGCGAAGTGCTCAGGCAAGACCCTGCCCGCGAAGCCGCTCACTGCCAGCTCATGCGGCTGTACGCGCGGATGGGAACACCCGACCAGGCGGTGCGCCAGTTCCACATGTGCGAGCAGGTGCTGCGGCGGGAGCTCGATCTGGAGCCGCAGCCCGGCACCGTCTCGCTCTATGAGGCGATACGCGCGAACCAGCTCTGGCGGCGGCCCGCAGAGCTCGCCGCGGCAGGCCGCGGGCCGGCCGGCCGGCCGGCCGGGAGCGATGTGTTCGTCGGCCGGGAACGGGTGCTCGACGGGATGTGCGAGATGCTCACATTCCCCGATGAGCCGCGCGTTGGCATGCTCGTCGTGAGCGGCGAGGCCGGCGTCGGCAAGACCCGGCTGCTTGAGGAGTTCGCCGTCAGGGCAGGCGACCTGGGCGCCGTCGTGCTGCGCGGCGGCCGGGGCGCGCACGGGGACCAGTTCACCTGCGGACCGTTCGCCGTCGCGCTCGAAGACTACGCGGCGCGGCTGTCCCAGGCCGGCCGCGCCGAACTCGCCCGCCGGTACCCGGCCCTGGCGCGGTTCGTGCCGTCGCTGCGGGGCGGGATTCCCCGGCCGGCCCCGGCGCCCGACGCGGGCGATTACCGCCTCGAACTCATCCCGTCCATCGTGCAGTTCCTGACGGAGCTGGCGCGCGGCAAGCCTGTCCTGCTGGTGTTCGGGGACCTGCACGAAGTCGACGACGTGGGCCTGGACCTGATCGGCTACCTGGTGCACCTGGCAGCCCGCATGCCGCTGCTCATGGCGGGTACCTTGCGGGACCCCGACATCGAGGCGGGCCCCCGGCTGCGGCGGCTAGCCGAGGCGATGACGCGCGAGCGGCTCTGGCTGAGAGTGGAGCTGCGCTGCCTGTCCCGGCGTGCCACCGGCCAGCTCGTGCGCATGCTGCTGCCGGGTGTCTGTGTCAGCGAGGGCACGCTGACCGAAATCTACGCGGCGTCGCGGGGCAACCCGCTGTTCGTCCACGAGCTCGTGGACGGGATAGGCTCCCGCGGCGACATGGCCGCGGGGGAATGCTCCCGGGATCCCGAGCGGCTCGGAGCACGGCTGCCCGCCCGGACGCATGCCCTGACCGCCCTCCAGATGGCGCTCATGGACGAGCCGCTGCGCCGGGTGCTCGGGCTGACCGCGGCTGCCGCCGCGGCGGAGGTCTCGCTGGCCCAGCTCCGCTCCGCCGCCGGGGCACTGGACCCGCCGCTGTCGGTCTCCGTGCTGTTCGACGCGCTGGACCGCGCCCTGCGGACGCGCGTCCTCGAGGAGCGGGGGGAAGGCTACGCCTTCCGGCATCCGGTCGTCCGCGCCGCGGTCTACGACTGCCTGCCGCGGCATCGCCGTGATGAGTTCCGGGCGGCCATGGCCGCTGCCGGAGGGGGAATTCTGCGCTGACCGGCGGCCGGGGCGCCGGGCATCGGTGTCTCTTCCGCTCCTCCCGTTCCTGCCGCGTTCCGCGCTTCCGCCTTCCGCGCTTCCGCCTTCCGCCTTCCGCCTTCCGCGCTTCCGCCTTCCGCGCTTCCGGCTGCCGCGTTCCGCGCTTCCGGCGCTTCCCCCTTCCGCGTCCTCCGCTTTCTCCTCCGGCTCCCCCGGGGAAGACGGCTGGAAGAACATTGGAATTGACCTCTTCTACGCTTTCGCGGAAAGCGGCCCCGCGAGGTCAGACGTATCTCAAGACAAAGCCGAGACATTAAGCCGGGACGCATTAGATTACCGAGTCCTTTGGGAGCAGATGATCAATGAGTCGCCTTCGGCTGGCTCTCGCCTCTGGACGCCCGTCGGGGCGCCCGCGGTTGCCGGGCCGGGTTCTCGGCGTTGTTCTCATCCTGGCGGCGTCCGCGGCCGTGGGCTTGCTGGCGATCACATATTCGCTGTTCCCGTATGTGCTCTATGTCGCGCTCTCGCTGGTCGTCGGGACGGTTGCCGTGTCGACCCTCACCTGGATGCTCTACGCCTGGCAAACTCCAGGCTCGCTGGCGGCAAGCCGCCTTGAGGCTGACGGGCGCCCGACGGCCTGCTCGTTCTCGCTGATCGTTCCCGCCCGCCATGAAGAGGCGGTGCTCCAGACGACGCTTTCCCGCCTCGTCCGCGGTGATCACCCGGACTTCGAGGTGCTCGTCGTCGTCGGAGACGATGATCCGGGCACGCGCGAGGTAGCCGAGCGCATGGCCGGCCGGTACCCCGGGCGCCTCAAGGTGGTGGTCGACGACAGGCGGCCCAAGAGCAAGCCGAAGGCGCTGAACGCGGCGCTTCCGCATTGCTCGGGCGCGATCACCGGTGTCTTCGACGCCGAAGACGATGTCCACCCGGCGCTGCTGCGCCGGGTCGACCAGTGCTTCCAGGCGACCGAGGCGGACATCGTCCAGGCCGGCGTGCAGCTGATGAACTTCCGCTCGCACTGGTTTACCGTCCATAACGTCCTTGAGTACTATTTCTGGTTCCGCAGCCGGCTGCACGTCCACGCCCGCCAGGGGTTCATCCCGCTTGGCGGCAACACCGTATTCATCCGGACGGCCATCTTGCGCGCCGTTTCGGGCTGGGCGGACTGCCTGGCCGAGGACTGCGAGATAGGAGTGCGGCTGAGCGCGCTCGGCGCCCGCACGGCTGTCTTCTACGAGCCGGAACTGGTCACCCGGGAGGAATGCCCGGCCACGGTCGGCGCCTTTGTCCGGCAGCGCACGCGCTGGAACCAGGGATACCTGCAGACCCTCGCCCGGGGCTACTGGCGGCGGCTGCCGCTGCGGCAGCGCATGCTCGGCCTTTATATCCTCGCGAGCCCGTACGTGATGGCCCTGGCATGGGTGATGATCCCGGCCGCGATCGCGACCGCGGTGGCCGTGAAGGCACCGATCGCGATCACGCTGCTGTCGTTCTTGCCGCTATTGCCCATGCTGGCCATGCTGGTGGCGGAGGGCGTCGGCCTCGCGGAGTTCTGCCGGGCCTACGGGGAGCGGCCCGCGGCGCGCGATTACGCCCGCCTGGTCCTCGGCCTCCTGCCCTATCAGAGCCTGCTGGCCTACGCCGCCGCGCGGGCGGTAATCCGCCAGGCCCGTGGTGTCGCCGGCTGGGAGAAAACCGCGCATCTGGGCCAGCACCTGGGACGATCCGCCGTTGTGGGGGCAGGACCGGGGAAGGCGGTCAGCGCACGGTCAGCGGCCGCGGCCGGCAAGCCGGACCCGGTATTGCCTGCGCTGGCCACCGAACTCGCCGGCTTGCGCCAGTTCACGCGACTGCGGGCAGATGCGCTAGTGCCTGATCCGGTCACTCAGCTGGCGGCGACTCCCCGCCCGTACGAGTACGCCGGGGCCGCCGCGAACGCCGCCGGGCTCGGTAACGGTCACACCCAATCGCGCGACGGGGAAATCGAGCGCCTGTTCGGCGATGTGGGCGGCGCGCCCTTGTGGGCTCGCCTGGACGGCGAGCCTCCGGGAGGGGGGCCGCCCGCGCCGCCGGGCGTGCCCGCGCGCGGCCGCCTGCCGCTGGCCGGCGGCAGGCTCGCGGCCGTCCCGGCCTTGCTGATGAGGTCGCTCAGGGCGCACCGCGACATCGCGGTCCAGGTTCCGCTGCTCACCTTCGTGGGCTATGTCCAGGCGATGAACATGTTCCACTGGCCTGCGATCTTGTTCGACGAGGGCACCTACGTCGGCAACGCGTGGGCCATCGGGAACCGCGGAGAACTCGCCTTCTACACCTACACCTACGGTCATCCGCCGCTGGCCTGGCTGCTCCTCACCGTATGGACATCGGCAGGCGCGCTGTTCGGGCACGCCGCGTACTCGCTGGACGGCGCCAGGGAGCTGATGTGCGCGGTCACCGTCGCCAGCTGCTCCCTGCTGTACACGCTCGCGCGGCGGCTCGGCATGAACCGCGTGTTCGCCGTGCTGGCTGTCCTGCTCTTCGCGTTGTCGCCGCTTTCCTTGTATTTCCACCGCGGGATGCTGCTCGACAACCCGGCGACCGCCTGGGTGATCGCCGCGTTCGTCCTGGCGCTGTCGCCGCAGCGGCGGCTTTGGAGCTTCGCGGGAAGCGGAGCGTGCTTCGCGGCAGGCGTCCTGTCGAAGGAGACGGTGCTGGTCATACTGCCAGCGCTCGTCCTGGCGGCGTTCCAGAACGCCGATCCCCGCACCCGGAGCTACTGCGTGACGCTCCTCGCCTCGTCCTTCGCGCTTGTGCTCGGGCTCTATCCGCTCTACGCGACGCTGAAGGGCGAGCTCCTGCCGGGACCCGGCCACGTCAGCCTTCTCGGCACCGACGTCAACATGGTGGCGACCCGCCAGGGGACCGGCAGCGTGTTCGCCCAGGGCACCGTGGCGCACGGCACGGTAACGGGCTGGCTTGCCCTCGACCCGTGGCTGGTCGGGGCGGGGCTCCTGCTCTCGCCGCTCGCCCTGGCGGTCCGCAGCACCCGGGCGGCCGCGCTCGCCTACCTGATCCAGGTCGCGATGATCGTGCGGCCGGGGTACTTGCCCGCGATGTACGTGATCGCGCTGCTGCCCTTCGCCGCCCTCATCGTGGCGGGGACCATGCACGCCCTGTGGCGCTTCGCCACGGACGGCCATGCCGGCCGCCGGGGATCCGCCCGCGGGGCCAGCCGGCACGTTCTCTGGGCCTGGCTGTCGGACCTGGCTACGAAGGCCGCCGCGGCGGCATCGGCGATAGCGCTCGCGGCGACGGCGGCGGTTGCCGTGACCCGCGTGGTCCCGCGCTGGGCGAATGTCGACCGTGATGCCATGTCGCTCCGGCTGGACACGCCCGAACTCGAGGCCGACAGATGGCTGCTCCAGCACGTCGGTCATGAGCAGCGGCTGATAGTCACCGATGACTTCTGGGTGTATCTCATCGAGCACGGATATGACTCGCACCCCGTGCAGGGGGGCTTCAACTCGCCGACCGTTGTCTCCTACTGGCCCCTCGACAAGGACCCGGCCGTCAAGCGCTTTTTCCCCTACAGCTGGCGCGAGTTCAATTACATCGTATCGACTCCGGCCATGCGCGACACCTCGGACAGCACCCCGAACACGGCGCAGGCGTTGCAGAATTCGACAGTGGTAGCGGCCTTCGGGAAGGGACGCGAGGCTCAGATACAGATCCGCGCGATTACTCCCACTCCGCTTGGCTCCGGCTCGGGTATCGTGGCCAGGCACCCGCTTTACAGAGTTCCGCTATCAGGGAAGGCGCCTAGCCTGGAGCAGATCGCCCGGAGGCTCCATGTGAAGGTGCCGGAAATCGTCGTTCAGACAAATTGGCACGCGGCCCCCCCGGCCTGGTGGTATTACGAGGCCAGACATGACTGGAAGGCCCCGCTGCCGCGAGGGATGTACCTTTATTAGGTAGCCGATGACGTCACCGTTTAACCGCCCGGCTGGGCGCGCCGCGGTCCTCGCCCCGGAAGGCTGGCGCGCCGCCGCCGGCTGGTGCGCCGTCGTCTTGCTGCTGACCCTGGCCCTGACCGCCGTGACAGGATGTTCGCCGCCGAGCCCGGGGCTGGCGGTGCGGGTGGACGGGAACCGGCTCGTCAACGCCCAGGGTGAACAGGTGCGCCTCCTCGGAGCCGACCGTTCGGGCGCGGAGTACGCCTGCGTTCAGCGCCTTGGAATCCTCGCCGGGCCCGCGGATAGGCGGTCGGTCGCCGCCATGACGTCATGGGGAATCGATTCGGTGCGCCTGCCGCTGAACGAGGACTGCTGGCTGGGCATCAACGGCGTTCCCGCCCGGTTCGGCGGGGCCCGGTACCGGGCGGCCATCCGCGCATACGTCACGGAGCTGAACAGCGCGGGAGTGTACGTGATCTTGGACCTGCACTGGAATGCCCCGGGCCGGCTGCTGGCGACCGGCCAGCAGCCGATGGCAGACCTTGACCATGCCCCCGCGTTCTGGGCATCGGTCGCGAGCGCCTTCCGCGCCAACCCGGCTGTTGTGTTCGACCTGTACAACGAGCCGCACGGCATCAGCTGGCAATGCTGGCGCAACGGCTGCGTCCTTCCCCAGGGGTGGAACGCCGCGGGAATGCAGACGCTCGTCAACGCCGTGCGCGCTACCGGGGCCCGCCAGCCGGTCATCGCGAGCGGCCTGGGCTCCGGGAACGACCTGAGCTCGTGGCTGCGCTACAAGCCGTACGACGCCGCAGGCCAGCTCGTGGCGGGCTTTCACGTCTACAACTTCCTGCCCTGCGCCAGCGTCGCCTGCTGGGATCAGGCTGTCGCGCCCGTCGCCCGGCACGTGCCGGTGGTGGCCACCGAACTGGGTGAGGTCCGGTGCGCGGACGCGTTCATCGACACGTTCATGAACTGGGCGGATCAGGCAGGCGTGTCGTATCTCGGCTGGGCCTGGAATCCGGCGGGCTGTGGGGCGCCCTCGCTGATCAGCTCGTGGGACGGCCGGCCTACCGCCTACGGCATGGGACTGCGGGCGCACCTGATGGCGATGGGCCGTCCCGGCACCTGAACGCGGCGCGGACCGGGCGCTCGCTGGCACGCGAAGGCACATGCCGATAACGCCGAGGCCCTTTTGCCGGCGGCCTGTCCCGCCGGCGGCCTGTCCCGCCCGCGCGCCGGGCAGCGTCCGCGCGCGGGTCCGCCCGGCGGGGAACCCGCTGGAACAGGCGGAAACGCCGGACAGTGGAACTGCGGCGGCGCCATGACCGGCCCCCTGCGAAACACCGGCGTCCTTTCCCCTGTGAAACACCGGCGTCCTTTCCCGGGGCGCCTATCCGCCGTGGAAGAGTGCTGGTATCTCCCTGCCGACACTGGGAAACGGCCCCGGGAGGACGACAGGGAGGACAGGCATTATGGGGACGGGAGCGATGAACTACTGCTGGAATTGCGGCAGATGGTCGGAGATCGTCTACCTCCGGACGATCTGCGCGGAGTGCCTAAATGCCTTGCATTTCGGGAAGATGAGCGATGACGAAGCGCCCGTCTCATCCCGGCGACGTGATACCGCGGTATCCCCTGACGACGGGAGAACGCGGGCGGGCGGTGCCGAAGCATTATCGGCTCGCGAATCCGTTGAGGTTTCCCTGGCCCCGGGCCGGGTGATCGTCCCTGCCGCGGCGGGTGAGGACGGGCCGGAGGCGGTGCGGCCTTGTCGCGGGGAGACGCCGCGGCCGGTGGAACCGGGTTGGAATAGCCGGCCGCCAGCATGGGCGGTCATAGGGGACGGGACTGGGGTCTGGCCCAGTCCGTGCCCGTCCTGATACGGGGGTGCTGGACCATGCAGTGTCCGCAGTGTGGCGCGCAAACACCGGATGAAGAGTGGAACTGCGTCTCGTGCCGCATAAACGTGTACTGGGCCAGTCAGCATTACGCGGACCTGGCCGCGATACGGCGGCGGCAAGGGCTTGCCGTCCCCGCCGATACGCCGTTGTTCCTGCGGCAGGCTCACATGGCCGCCATGGAGGAACGCGCGGGCCGGGGCGGCGGGGCCGAGCACAGGGTCCGGCAGATCGCCCGGCGGGTCATGAGCGGGGCGGCGTCCGGGCAGGCGCCGCCCCGGGCCGCGCGGCGCGCCCGTCCGCCAGCCGGCCCCCGTTCAGCCGCGGAATCCGGCTGGAAGCAGCCCGGCATAGAGTCGCCGCACTTCACAGACGATCCGCCACGGCAACCTATGGAGGCGACGTGAGCGCAGAGCGGGCGCAGATCGCATCTGAACTCGAATGCAGCGTGGGCGTTATGGCCTACAACGAGGAGGCTAATATCGCGCACGCCCTCGACAGCATCCTCGGGCAGGAACTGACGGGGAAGCAGATCAAAGAGGTCATCGTGGTGGCCAGCGGCTGCACGGACCGGACCGTCGAGATCGTGGCCGCCATCGCCACCCGCGAACCGCGTGTCCGCCTGATCGAGCAGGCGCGCCGGGAGGGCAAGGCGTCGGCGGTGAACCTGTTCATCGGCGCGGCTAAGTGTCCCGTGCTGGTCATGGTGAGCGCCGATGTGATGGTCGAGGACGGCGCGTTCGACGCCCTGCTGCGGCATTTCGAGGATCCGGCCGTGGGAATGGTGGGCGGCCATCCGATACCCGTCAACGGCACGGGGACCTTCCTCGGCCATGCCGTGCACCTGCAGTGGCGGCTGCACGACCGCATCGCCCGCGAGTCGCCGAAGCTGGGCGAGATGGTCGCCTTCCGCAACGTGGTCCCGAGCATTCCGCTCGACACCGCCGTCGACGAACTCTCCATCCAGGCGCTTGTCACCCAGCTCGGGTACCGGCTGGTCTATGAGCCGCGGGCGGCCGTGTACAACCGCGGCCCCGCTACCGTCCAGGACTTCCTGCGCCAGCGCCGCCGCATCTACGCCGGGCATCTGCGCATCCGCGAGCAGCAGGCATACGCGGCTTCGACGATGAGCGCCTGGCGGGCAGCCCGGGCGATGCTGGAACCGGAATCGTTCGCCACGCCCCGGATGGCGCTGTGGAGCCTCGGCACCGTGGGACTCGAGGCGGCCGCGCGCGCGCTCGGCCGGTACGACGCCGTCCGCGGCCGCCGCCCGCACTACGCGTGGGAAATGTGCGGTACGACGAAGCAGCACATCGACGACGCGGCCGGCGCGCAGCGCCAGCAGAACGTCGTGGTGTTCCGTATCGCCAGCTTCCACCGCCTGGAGCTTGAGATCGGCGCGCACGCGAGCCGCCAGCTCTCCCGGCGCGTGGCAGACCGTATCCAGCGCGCCCTCGGCCCGGCCGCGAAGGTCTCGGCTCAGGAGGGCGGCACCGCCGTCGTCTTGCTGCCCGGTGACCGTGCGGCCGCGGAACGGGCCGCACGGGCCATCGTCCAGCTTTTCGAGGTTGCTCCCGGTGCCGGCAACGGCCGCGGCCCCTCCGCGCCGGTCACCCTGGCGTTCGGCATCATCGCCTTCCCGCAGCCCGGACCGCGCCGGGCGGCGTCCGCGCCCGCGCCGGGGCTGGAGCCCGGCCCCGCTGCCCCGGTCACCGTTTGAGGAGGTAGTCCCCGATGGGCATGGTAGAAGTTCTGCCCCGGATCCCCGTGCTGAAGGCGTCATATGCGACGGGCCGCATGCTCGCGTTGCCGGCCAACATCACCGTGAGCGTCAGCTACCGCTGCAATTCACGGTGCAAGACCTGCAACGTGTGGCTGCTCCCGAATGACGATCTCACCCTCCCCGAATGGGACCGGGTCTTCGAGTCGCTCGGCCACGCGCCGTACTGGTTCACGTTCAGCGGCGGCGAGCCAACCTTGCGCAAGGACCTGCCGGACATGGTGGGGAGCGCCTACCGGCACTGCCGGCCGGGCATCATCAACATCCCGACGAACGGCATCCAGCACAAGGTCATCCCCGGCCGTATCGAGCGCGTGCTGCGGCTGGCACCCAAGTCGGAAGTGATCGTCAACCTCTCCCTGGACGGCGTGGGGTGCAAGCACGACGAACTGCGCGGGGTGCGGAACAACTGGTCGCACGCGATGGCCACCTACGCGGCCCTCAAGGAGCTCAAGCGGGACTACAAGAACCTGACGGTCGGCATCCACACCGTCATATCCAACTTCAACATCGAGCTCTTCGCCGAGCTGTGCGCATACGTTCAGGGCGAGCTCAAGCCCGACTCCTACATCACCGAGATCGCCGAGGAACGGGTGGAACTCGACACCGTCGGGCTCGGCATCACGCCGACGGCCGAGCGATACACGGTCGCCATAGACACCTTGCTGGAAAGCCTGCGCGACCAGCGCCTGACCGGGGTCGCCGAGGTCACCCAGGCCTTCCGGCGCCAGTACTACGAGCTCGTGAAGCGGACGCTGCGGGAGCACCGCCAGGTGATCCCCTGCATGGCGGGGGTGGCCTCGGCGCAGATCGCGCCGAACGGGGACGTGTGGACGTGCTGCATCAGGGCGCAGTCCATGGGCAACCTGCGCGACCACGACTACGACTTCGGCTCGGTGTGGCGGACCGCGGAGGCCGGCCGGCTACGGCGCAGCATCAAGGCCGGCGAATGCTATTGCCCGCTCGCGAACGCCGCCTACACGAACATGCTGACCCACGGGCCCACGCTGCGGAAAGTCGCCGTGGACGTGGCCCGCTCCCGCGCGGCGTCAGCGACGCGGCGGGCCGGGCGCCGGGAGCCCCCGCCATGACCTGGCATACCGCGGGGGCCGGGGCCCCGGGGACCCCCTGCGCGACGGCGCTCGTCACGGGCGGGACCGGCTTCCTGGGGAGCAGCCTGACCCGGCGTCTCCTCCTCGGCGGCGCGCGGGTGCGCGTGCTCGCGCGGTCGGGGGCCAGGGCGAAGCCGCTGGCGGCCCTGGGTGCCGAAATCGCCCTGGGCGACATAACCGACCGGGCCGCGGTCCGGGCCGCGGTGGACGGCATGCAGGTCGTCTTCCACCTCGCCGGACCGCTGCTGGTCCCCGGCGTCCCCGCGGCCGAATACCGGCAGACGCACGTGCTGGGCACCAGGCTCATACTCGACTGCTGCGCGCGGGCACCTGGCTTCGAACGCCTCGTCTATTGCAGCACAACAGGGGTTCTCGGGGTGACCGGCGATCGCCCGGCCGACGAGGAAGCGCCGTTCCGGCCGACAAACGTCTACGAGGAGGCGAAGGCCAGCGCCGAACGGGAGGTCCGGCGCAGCTGGCCGGAGGGCTTCCCCGCCGTCATCGCCAGGCCCGGGCTCGTCTACGGGCCCGGGGACATCCATCTCCTTCCGTTCTTCCAGACGATCCTCCGGCGCCGTTTCCGGCCTCTCGGCCGCCGGAAGGCCTGGCTGCATCCCATCTACATCGACGACATGACCGAGGCGCTCATCCGGTGCGGGCAGCGGAGAGCGGCGATCCGCGAGTGCTTCCACCTGGCGGGAAGAGAGCCCGTGACGGTAAGCGACCTGGCGGACGAGATCGCCCGCGCTGAAGGCACCCGGCTGCCGCCCGGGTACATCCCCATTCCCGCCGCCAGGGCGGTGGCAGGGCTTGCCGCCTGGCTGCCCGCTGACCTGCGGCAGCGGGTTCCGCTGACACGCGGCAGGCTCGACTTCCTGACGCACAGCCGCGTGTACGACGTGTCCAAGGCCTGGCGCCTGCTCGGCTTCGCCGCCGCGACCGGCCTGCCGGCCGGGGTGGCGCAGACGGTTGCCTGGTACCGGAAGCGCGGGTACCTCCCGCCCGACGCCACGCATCCGGCCAGTGCGGGGAAAGGAGTACCGCGGTGCGAGTCCGGGATCACGTCCTGATCGCCACGGCGAGCGCGGCGGTCACGGCTCCGTTCATCGGCCGCGCCGCGATCGGCCTCTGGGCGGGAGGCGTGCTCATCGACGCGGATCACTACGTGTGGTTCTGCCTGCGGCACCGGTCCGTCAGCCCCCGGGCGGCCATGCGCTTGTTCGGCCAGGCGGATCCGGCGCGGCATCCGGCGACGCGGCTGCTGCATGCTCCCGCCGCCGTGCTCGGTGTGCTGCTGCTCGGGCTGCGCCAGCGGCGGCTGCTTCCCGCGGCCTTCGGCATGGCCATGCATGCGGCGCTGGACGCGCGGCACGCGGCGCGCATGGAGCGGGCGCGCTCCGCGGCCCTGGCACGGGACGGCTACTCCTGCCAGGTGTGCGGGACCGGGACGCCGGCGGCCGGCGCGCACCTGCGGCGCCAGCCGCTGCTGCTGCCCTCGTACCGGGCGGAGAACCTGATCTCGCTCTGCGGGCCGTGCCATGAGGCCGCGCACACGCGCTTGAGCCGGCCAGCGCCATGGACCTAGCCGCGGCCGCGCGGGGCCGCTCGGCCCGGGTCCGCGCCGTGGCCGTGCGCTCGGCCGCCGGAGCGGCCGTCAGCGCGCTGCTGGTATTGACGTTCCTGCACCTGGTGAACGTCGGCACGGTCTCCCGGCGCCTGGAGCATCTCAACATCGGCGTCGCGCTGCTGTGCGGGGCCACGTTCCTCCTCGCATACGTCGTGCGCGCCATGCGGTGGAGATGCCTGCTGCTGCCCCGCCGGGTGAGCATCCGCCGCGCGGCCGCCATCTATCAGATCGCCATCTTCATCAACTGGCTGCTGCCGGTTCGCGGCGGCGAAGTCGCCATGAGCCTGCTCCTGCGGCGCTCGGACGGCATCCCCGTCAGCGAGTCGCTGGCGGCGGTGAGCATGGACAAGGCCATGGACCTGGTGCCCGCGGCCGGCCTTCTCGCCCTGCTGCCGTTCTCCGGCCTCCACCTGAGCCGGCCCCTGTGGCTCGTGCTGCTGGGGACGATGGCGGCGGTCGGCCTCGGCGCCGGCTTCCTGGCGCTCGCCGCCTGGCGGCGCGACCAGGCGATAGCGCTGCTGGCCCGGCCGCTGGAAATGCTGCTGCGAGGCAGCGCGCGGGACCGCGTGCTCCCGTTCGTCTCAGGGTTCATCGGCACGCTCATGACGCTCTTCCGGAGGCCGCGGATCCTGCTCATCGCCGCCCTCTGCACCGCCGCGGCCCTTGCCCTGGACGCGCTCTTCTGCCTGCTCGCGTTCCTGGCCGTGGGCGTGGCCGTGTCCCCGCTGATCGTGCTCTTCGGCTACACCCTGTTCAACTTGTCCTTCGTCCTGCCCTCGCCACCCGGGCAGGTCGGCAGCAATGAGCTCATCGGGCTGCTGATCTTCTCCGGGGTTTTCCGGGTCAGCCGCACCGGAGTCGGCGCGATGTTCGTCTTCTCCCATCCATGGACGGGGTTTCTCATGGCGTGCAGCGGGCTCGCCTGCCTGAGCGCGATGAGCCTGAACCTGCGAAGCACACTGCGCCTTGCCCGAGATCCCCCGGCCGTGGCCGGAACCGGCGACCCCGAAGAACCGCGCAGATTGGAAAGGCAATGACCATCCTGGTAACGGGAGCGGCGGGCTTCCTCGGCGCCCATGTGACCGCCCTGCTTGTCGCGCGCGGCGAACGGCCGCGGGCGCTGGTTCACCCCAGCGCTGGCGCAGGCCGGGCCGTTCCGCCCGGCGCCGACGTCTACACCGCCGACATCAGTGACCGCTCCGCGATCGCGCCCGCGCTGGCAGGGGCGGACTGCGTCATTCACTGCGCGGCCCGGACCGGGCCCTGGGGGCCGCCGGCCGAATACCAGCGCGTGAACGTGCACGGCCTCGCGACCATCGCGCGGGCGGCCATGGCGGCCAATGTGCGCCGGTTCGTGCACGTCAGCTCCATCACGGTGCACGGGAACGACGTGCGCGGCGCGGCTGACGAGGACTCGCCGCTGCGGAACGAGCCCAATCCGTACAGCCGGTCGAAGGTGGCCGGCGAGATCCTGCTGCAACGCATGATCCGCGATGAGGGCGCTCCGGTGACGATCGTGCGGCCGGGGTGGATCTACGGGCCCGGCGATACCGCCAGCTTCGCGCGCTTCGCGCGGCTGACCGAACAGGGCCGGATGATCATGGTGGGCTCCGGCGGCAATCACCTCCCGTTGATTTACGTCCGTGACGCGGCCGAGGGCGTCGTGGCAGCCGCCACGGCGGAGCGCGCGAACGGCCGGTCCTACCTGCTCGTCAACGACGAGCCGGTCACGCAGCGCGGCTTCCTCACGCTACTCGCGGCCGAACTGGGCGTTCCGCCCCCGGGCAGGCGCCTTCCCTACCGGACGGCGGTGGCGCTGGGCGCCGGCGCCGAGACCGCCTGGCGCCTGGCGCGCAGGCGGCAGCCGCCGCCTGTCACGCGTTACGGGCTACGGCTGCTCGGCGGTGAGAATCGCTTCTCGGCCGCGCGGGCGAGGCGGGAACTCGGCTTCTCGCCGGCGACCGGGGTCGCGGAGGGGGTCAGGCAGAGCGCCGGCTGGTACCGCGCCCGCGCGGACTGCCGGGGGCAAGGCCGGGCACAAGGCCGGGGGCAAGGCCGGGCAGCCGGCCGGGCCGAGGCCCTGTCATGAGCACGGTCCTGGTCACCGGCGGCAACGGCTTCGTGGGCAGGCACCTCGTGGCCGCGCTACAGGGGCGGGGCGACCGGGTGCGGGTCCTCGCGCTGCCGGGCGAGGACACCGGCTGGCTCGAACGGCGCGGCGCCGATGTCTACCGCGGCGACGTCCGGGTACCGGGGTCCCTGGCGCGGCCTGTGCGCGGAGCGGACGCGGTGCTGCACCTGGCCGCCATGATGGACCTCTGGCGCCCGGTCGGGGACTACCGCGCGGTGAACGTGGCCGGTACCGTGAACGTCGCGCGCGCGGCCCTGGCCGCCGGTGCCCGCCGCTTCGTGCACATGAGCTCCTCCAGCGTCTACGGCGTCGGGCTGGGGCGGCCGGCCGACGAGAGCTTCCCGCTCGCGCCGTTCCCGGATCCGTACCCGGTCACCAAGGCCGAAGGCGACCTCGCCGTGCAGCGGATGATCGCCGCGGATCGCCTGCCCGCGGTGATCATCCGCCCGGATCAGATCTTCGGGCCGGGAGATCACCTGCACTTCGGACAGATGGCGCGCCGCCTGCGAGCCGGACGCGGCATCCTCGTCGGCTCGGGCGATAACGCGATGCCGTTCGTCTACGTGGACGACGTCATCCGCGGCCTGCTGCTCGGCCTGGATCACGGCAACGCGGTCGGCCGCGCCTACAACATCACGAACGACCGTCCGCTGACCCAGCGGCAGATGCTCACGGCGATCGCGCAGGACACCGGAGCGAGCCCGCCGCACCGCCACATCCCTTACCGCGTCCTCTACATGGCCGCTTCCCTCGCCGAGCGCCTCGCGGCGGTGACGCCGTCCGCCCGCCGCCCGCCGATCACGCGCCTGGGAGTGGCGTTCTTCGGCACCGACAACCGGTACGCGATCGGCAGGGCGCGGGCCGAGCTCGGCTACCGCCCGGCGGTCGGCCTGCGCGACGGGGTGCGGATCACCGCCGCGTGGTACCTGCGGCATGCCTGCTCCAGCCGGGCGGCGGCGCCCGCGGCGGCAGCAGCGGAAGGGGGCGCGGTATAGATGCCGCGCCGGGGAGAGCGGACCAGGCCGATGACCGGCGAGGTGGCCATCGTGACCGGCGCCAGCTCCGGCATAGGCGCGGCGACGGCGCGGGAACTGGGAGCGCGCGGCGCGACAGTGGTGCTCGCCGCCCGCCGGGCCGGCCTGCTCGAGGCGCATGCCCGGTCGATCCGGGAAGCCGGCGGCCGCGCGATCGCGGTTCCCGCCGACATGACCGATGCCTCGGACATCACGATGCTCGCCGAGCGCGCCATGGCCGCCTGCGGCCGGGTCGACGTGCTCGTGAACAACGCCGGCGCGTCCTGGTCGCGGTCGCTGGCGTCGAGTTCCCCCGGCCAGATCACCGCCATGGTCCGGCTGAACCTGCTCGCGGCGATGCTGCTGACCCGTGCGGTGCTGCCGGGGATGCTGGAACGGCGGCACGGGGCGATCGTTTCCGTCGGCTCGCTGTCGGGGCGCGTGGCCATGGAGCCGCTGTACTCGGCGACCAAGTACGGCCTGCGCGGCTTCTCGCTGGCGCTGCGCCGGCAGCTGGCCGGCACCGGCGTCTCGGTCTGCCTGGTATCACCAGGCAACATCAGCACCGAGATGACCAGGCATGTCGCGGCGCGCATGCCGGGGCCCTCGCTGGTGGCCTCGGCGATCGCCGACCTCATCGGGCATCCGCGCCGCGAGCTGGTCATACCGCGCCGGCACTATGCCATCGCATGGCTCGAACAGGCGCTCCCCACCCTGGCGGATTTCGCGCACCGGCAGCGTGGCTGGTCCCCGGTGCGAGAGGAGGAGACAGTGTCATGGACATCTTGATCACCGGAGGCAACGGACTGCTCGGCCAGCATCTGGCCGAGGCCTTGCAGGGCCGCGGTGATAGCGTGCGGGTGCTCGCGCTGCCCACGGAAGACACCGGCTGGCTCCGCCAGCGCGGCGTCGCGGTCTATCGCGGCGACGTCCGCTGGCCGGACTCGCTGGCCGCGCCGATGAGCGGCGTGTCGGCCGTGCTGCACCTGGCGGGCATGATGGGCGTGTGGCGCCCGCTGGAGGAATACCGCGAGGTCAACGTGAGCGGCACGCGCAACGTATGCAGGGCGGCTCTCGCCGAGGGCGTCAGCCGGGTCGTGCACGTCAGCTCGTGGACGGTCTACGGCATGGACCTCGGCCGGCCGGCCCGGGAGGACTTCCTGCTCAGGCCGTTCCGTGAGCCCTACGCGATGACGAAGGCCGAAGGCGACCTCGCGGTGCAGCGGATGATCGCCGAGGACCGGCTGCCGGCGGTGATCATCCGGCCCGGCACGTTCTTCGGCCCGGGCGACCGCCTGCACTTCGGCCGGATGGCGGACCGGCTGCGGGCAGGCAGGGCTGTCATCGTCGGCCGCGGTGACAACGCCCTGCCCTTCGTCTACGTCACCGACGTCGTCCAGGGGCTGCTGCTGGCGCTGGACTGCGAGCACGCCGTCGGCCAGGCCTACAACATCAGCAACGACCAGCCGCTGACCCAGCAGCAAGTGCTGGAGGCGATCGCTCACGACATCGGCGTGAACGCGCCGGGCGTCCACATCCCCTACCGAGCGCTGTACCTGGCCGGAGGCACCGCCGAGCGCGCGGCCGCGCTCGCCGGCTCGCCGGGGCAGCCCGCCCTCACCCGGCTGGGCGTCAAGCTGTTCGGCACCGACAACCGGCATGCGATCGACAAGGCACGGCGCGAACTCGGCTACGCGCCGCGGGTCCCGGTCCGCGAAGGCATCCGCCTCGCCGCCGAATGGTACCGGCTGCGGGTCCAGCAGGAGCCGCCTTCCGATGCCGTTGCCGGGGGGCTCACCGCGTTATGCGCCGCACGCGGGAGGCGCGGGAGCGGACCGCCGGCGCGGGGGCGCTGGCGGTCCTGCTGCTGACGCTGCTGCCGCTCGCCGCGGCAGCCGGGCTGACCGCGTGCAGCGCTTCCGGGAACGCTCCCGCAAGCGGGCCCGTCCAGGACTTCCGCGGCACCGACTACACGCGGTTCGTCGACAACGACCAGGGGCCGGGCCAGGTCTTCATGCGCTACCCGCTGGGGCGCATCGGCCTGTGGTCCACCCGCGAGGGGGAGATAGCCGACAGCGTCACCAGGGGACTGCTGCTCTATCCCACCGTCGGCCAGGTAGCCGACAAGGGCACCGCGGACTGGCGCGCCTCGGTCAGCGCGAGCCCCTCGCTGACCACCATCGCCTACAGCCGCAGCGTCGCCGCCAGGGGATCGACCGTGGCGCTCACGGTCACCCCCGACGTTTCGGTGTACCGGTACCGCTTCGGCGCCGCCGCCTCGTATGAGGCGGTCGACCTGCTCATGCAGGAGACGGAGGACTCCAACGTCGCCTGGTCCGGCAGCAGGTTCGCGTATGTCGACCGCCAGACGGCCGAGGTGACCCTCAGCGACGGGAGCGGCCAGCGGTGCTACTTCTACGTCAAGTTCAGCGTCCCGGCCACCGGCCACGGCACGTTCACGGGCGGCGGCACGCACCCGGGCGCGGCCGGCATCGGCGGCGACGGCGCGGGCGGTTACCTCACGTTCGCCCGCGGGACGCCGGTCACGGTGGCCGTCGCCCTTTCCATGACGAGCATGTCCAGGGCACGGCGGAACTTCCTGACCGAGTTCCCCGCCTTCGACTTCGACCGGGCGGTGCGGAACCTCAAGAGCGCCTGGAACGCCAAGCTCGGCAAGGTCGACGTGCGGAGCGCGAGCCTGCTGACGGCCAGGGAGATCTACACCGGCCTCTACACCCTGTACGCCAACATCGTCGACGTCACCGACAACGGGTCCGGGTACAAGCCCGTGGCGCCGAGCACGAGGCTGCTCACCATCGGCTCCTCGGTCTGGTGGGAGCGGGTGGGCGGCGGCTACTTCAGGTGCTCGTTCGATCAGGGCCGGAACGTCTACGCGTTCTTGACGCTGCTCGATCCCGCCGTCATGCGGGACGTGCTGAACACGTACCTGTCGCAGTACGACCGCGACGGGTTCCTCATGGGCAACTGGGATCCCTACGATCCCGGCGCGTGGTCGGGCCAGCAATGGGGGTTCTTCGGCTACTACTTCCTGGCCGCCAGGCTGGAGGGCGTGACCGGTGTCGACTACCGCGCCGGCGAGGCCGCGATCCTGGCGACCATGGGCATGCACGCGACCACCATGTACCTGGCCAGGGAAGGCTTCTACCGGTACGGCTACGTGCCGGCGAACGTGGGCACCGCCAACTTCCTGTCCCGCGGCCTGGAGTTCTCCACCAGCCTGGCGGGCCTGGCGCACCTGGCGTACGTGCTCGGGGACCGCGCGACGTTCGGCGCCTACTACCCCTGGGGCAGGGCCTACCTCAAGACCTGGAACCCCGCCAGCAGGAGCTTCCAGGCCAGGAACACCGACGGCAGCTGGGCGCCGGCGAACGCCGGCCTGTTCGAGGGCGACACCGCGGCCTACGCCTTCGACGAGCCGCAGGACGGGCTGGGCCTGGCCCGCATCTACGGCGACGCCGCCATGGCCTCGATGATCGCCGGCATCTACGGCACGCCGGACGTGGGATACAACGACTACCAGCTCACCCAGCCCTACCTCGCCATCGAGGCGAACGACCCGCCGGTGGCGCAGCGGGTGATCCGGGACTACTTCCTGCCCGAATTCGGCTCGCTCACCATGTGGGAAACGCCGCCCGGCAGCGGCTCGGCGTACTACACCGACAACGCCAGCGCGGAAGTCCTCGCCAACCTCGGCATCTACCCCGTCCAGTCGCCGGGCGCGCAGTGGATCCTCAACAGCCCCGCGGTGGCATCGGCCGTGATCCACGGCCGGCATGACACCACCGTCCAGGCACCCGGCAACACCCCGGCCACCCCGTACGTCTCCGGCGTCAAGGTCGACGGCGCGGCCTACCCCGGCTACTTCGTCTCCGGCGAGCGGCTGGCCGCGCGCAGCACCACGCTGGCCTTCACCATGTCGGCCAGCCCGGTCCGCGTCGGCCGGATCGCCCTGACCGGCACCGACGGCGAGGTGCTCTCGGCAAGCACGGACGGCGGCAGCTACCTGCGGCTGCGCATCGACCCGCTCGGTGGCACGTCCCAGGCGGCGGTGAGCGCGCCGGGCGCGCCGACGGCGGTCACGGTGAACGGCGCCGCGCTGCCGGCCGCTGACTGGTCGTACGACGCCGGCGAACGCCTCCTGACGCTGCGCGGCCTGCCGGCCGGCACGGTGCTGGCGCGCTTCAGC
>DATGLH010000169.1:0-5653 GCA_035294225.1 Trebonia sp. | reverse complement strand
CCAGGGGGACGCGGAGAGCTGGCTGGGCGAGAACTGGCGCGCGCTGCTCGGGGCGGGCGTGGATCAGGTGACCCTGCTGGACGACGGCCGCAAGGAATACGGCCCGATGAGCCTGCACCCGGAGACCTGACCGCGTGCCGGGAATCTGACCGCGTGCCGGAACCTGACCGCGGCCGGGAACCCCACCGCGTGCCGGAACCTGACCGCCCGGCCGCGGTCGCCCGCGCCCCCCAGGGCAAGCCCCGCCCGCAGGCAAGCCCCAAGGGTCACAGTGGCATACGTCCCGGCGGCTCATGCCCTGCCCCGGCCACGCCCGAACCGAAAAATCTTTCACCGTGAAAGATTTTTACCGTATACGGTAAAAATCTTTCCGGATCATGAAACGGCACCGGCGCTGCCGTTTCAGGGGCGCTTCGCGGGGCTGGCGGTACGGCTGGGATCGCGGGTCACGACGTCGCCGAGGATCTCGTCGACCTTACGCATCAGGTCGTCGTCGAGCTTCTTGCCGGCCGCGGCGGCGTTCTCGCGGACCTGCTCGGGACGGCTGGCCCCGATGATGGCCGCCGACACGTTCGGGTTCTGCAGCACCCAGGCGACCGCGAGCTGCGCGGGGGTGAGCCCCGCCTCAGCGGCCAGCGCGGGCAGGCCGGCCACGGCGGAAAGCACCCGATCGTTCATCCAGCGGCTGATGAACCCGGCACCGCCGGCCTGGTCGGTGGCACGGGAGCCCGCGGGCGGCTGCGCGCCCGGCGCGTACTTGCCGGTGAGCACGCCTTGCGCGATGGGCGAGAACACGATCTGCCCGATGCCCTCCTTCTGGCACAGCGGGATCACCTCGGGCTCGATCACCCGCCACAGCATGTTGTACTGCGGCTGGTTGGACACGATCCGGTCCAGGCCCAGCTGGCCGGCGATCCGCAGCGCGGCGGCGATCTCCTCCGCCCGCCACTCCGACACGCCGACGTAGAGGACCTTCCCGGCGCGGACGAGGTCGTCGAACGCGCGCAGCGTCTCCTCGAGCGGAGTCTCGTAGTCGTACCGGTGCGCCTGATACAGGTCCACGTAGTCGGTGCCGAGGCGGCGCAGTGAGCTGTGCAGCGACTCGGTGATGTGCTTGCGGGACAGGCCGCTGTTGTTCGGGCCGTCGCCGAGGGGCCAGTACACCTTGGTGCAGATCTCCACGGACTCGCGGCGCACGCCCGCGAGGGCGCGGCCGAGCACCTCCTCGGCCCGCCCGCCGGCGTAAACGTCGGCGGTGTCGAAGGTGGAGATGCCCTCCTCCAGGGCCGCGCGCACGCATGCCCGTGCCGCTTCTTCCTCGATCTGGGAGCCGTGAGTGATCCAGTTGCCGTACGCGATCTCGCTGACCTTCAGGCCGCTGCTGCCAAGATGACGGTATTCCATGGGCATGAACCTATCGGACCTGCCTGGCCTGCCGGGCCTATCGGGCCAGCGCGGCCGCCCCGCCCGGCCAGCGCCTAGACCACGGCCAGCGCCTAGACCTTGTCGCCCGGCTTGAGCCGGGGCGCGGGCATCCGGAACCGGCGGATCTGCAATGCGCGCATCACCGCGTAGGTGGTCATGCCGCGAGTGGACTCGCCGGGGCACCGTTCGGCGGCCAGCTTGCGCAGCGCGCGCCGGATCAGGAAAGCGTCCACGGCGACGACCACGATGAGCACGAGCACCAGCGGCGAGACGTACGTGTTCAGCGTGGCGTTGCGCGACAGCAGCGCCACGAGCAGGATCAGCAGCACGTACATGTAGTACTCGCTGGGCCGCCGGTGGGCGTCCACGTAGTCCCTGGCGAGCTTGCGGACCGGGCCGCGGTCACGCGGGCCGAGCGCCCACTCCTCACCCCTGCGCATCGCGGTCATCCGCCGCTCGCGCTCGGCCCGCGCCCTGGCCTTCTCCTCCGGGGTGAGCTTGCGCCCGGCGGAGCCGGCGGAAGCCGGACCGCGGCCGCTCGTGGCCGCCCCGGTGATCGACCGGTACCTGTTGCGCTCGGCCTCGCTGCGCTTGGGCGTCGGCCGCCCCTTGCCCGCCTGCGCCGGCGGCTTGCTCTTGGCCGGGGCTCCTTGGCTCTGCGCGGCCTCGGAATCTGCGGCCTTGCCTTCGGCAGCCCCGGCGCTGTTGCGTCGGAACACGCGCATAGCTTAAATCCTTCCCAAGGGTGCCCGAGGACCGGGCGCGGAAGTGGCTACCACGCGCGCCAGCGCGTAGGGTTGATTTCGATTAGCAGGCGGCAATCGGCTGCCGCCTGGCGGCGCCGTGCCGCCCGGGGCGGCGCTTAGCTCAATGAAGGGGACGGCCGCGTCTATGAGCGTGATGAAGCGAGTCTCGCTGATATTCCGGGCCAAGGCCAACAAGGCGCTGGACCGGATGGAAGACCCTCGCGAGACCCTGGACTATTCGTACCAGCAGCAGGTGGAGATGCTGACCCGGGTCCGGCGCGGGGTCGCGGACGTCGCCACGTCGCGCAAGCGGGTCGAGCTGCAGATGAACTCGCTGCAGAAAGAGGTCACCCGCCGCGAGAACCAGGCGCGCGACGCGCTGGCGAAGGGCCGCGAAGACCTGGCGCGGGCGGCGCTGCAGAGCAAGGTCAGCCTGCAATCGCAGCTCGATGACCTGCAAGGCCAGTACGCGTCGCTGCAAGAGCAGGAAGAGAAGCTGACGCTTGCCTCGCAGCGGCTACAGGCCAAGGTGGATGCCTTCCGCACCAAGAAGGAGACCATCAAGGCGACGTACACCGCCGCCGAGGCGCAGACGCGCATCAACGAGGCCTTTTCCGGCATCTCCGAGGAAATGGGCGACGTCGGCCTTGCGATCCAGCGCGCCGAGGACAAGACGGCGCAGATGCAGGCGCGGGCCGGCGCGATCGACGAGCTGCTTGCCTCGGGCGCGCTCGAGGACCACGTGGGCGGGACGCAGGACGCCATCCAGGCAGAGCTGGACCGGATGGGCGCCGGCAACGAGATCGAGTCCGAGCTGGCCCGGATGAAGGGCGAGCTGGCCGCCGGCGCGCCGCGGCAGATCGAGGCCAACGGGGACGCCGGCGCGGCCGATTCCGCCGGTTCCGCCGGCGCGCAGGCCGAGCGACCTCAGGCAGGTGACGGGTCGTGATCGTACGGATCCTGGGCGAGGGCCAGTTCCGGGTCGGCGACGACGTGGCCGCGAAGCTCACCGCGCTGGACAGCGCGCTGGACAAGGCGGTCGAGACGGGCGACGAGGCGGGGTTCAAGACCGCCCTCGACGCCTCGGTGCGCCTGGTGCGGGAATCCGGGACCCGGGTGCCGGACGAGGAGTTCGCGACGGCGGAGTTCATCCTGCCGTTCTCGGACGCCACCATCGCCGAGGTGCGCCGGCTGCTCGCCGACGGGAAGATCCCCGGCGATTCGGTCGGCCTGCCGTAGGACGCCCTGCCGTAGGACGGCCCGCCGTAGGCGGGGCCCGCCGGGTCGTCCGGGCGGATTCGCCAGAGGCCGAACGCCGTTCGCATGTTCAGCTAACCGGCCGGAACGCTTCAGCCCGCGCCGAGCGTTCTACAGGTAGATTTCCCTTAGGGCCAGGCGGACGCGGCACAAGGACGCGGAGCCTGACGTGATCGGAGGTGCCTTATGGCGGCGCGTACCAGGTATGCGCCTGACCGGGGACTGACCGTGCGGATGACCGCGACGATGTTCCTGCTCGGGCTGGTGTTCGTCGCGTTCGTCGCGCTGATTATCGGCATCATGACCGCGGTGCACGCGTCGGGCGCGGCGATCGTGCTCGTAGCGCTCATCTTCGGCGGCGGCAGTGCGATCCTCTCGCTGTTCTACTCCGACAAGATCGCCCTGGCCGCCGCGGGCGCCATCGAGGTCAGCCCGCAGCAGGCGCCGCAGCTGCACGGCGTTGTCGACCGGCTGTGCGCGCTCGCGGACATGGACAAGCCGCGGGTGGCGATCGCCCCCACCGACATGCCGAACGCCTTCGCGACCGGCCGCAACAGCAAGAACTCGGTGCTGGTGGTGACCGAGGGCCTGCTCCGCAGGCTGGACCGCGACGAGCTGGAGGGCGTGCTCGCGCACGAGCTAAGCCACGTGGCGCACAAGGATGTCCAGGTCATGACCGTCGCGAGCCTGCTCGCGATCGTCGCCGGCCTGCTGGTGCGGTTCGCGTTCTACTCGGAGCTGTTCGGCGGCGGCCGCCGGAACAACGACCAGAACGCCTTCCCCGTCATCTTGGTGATCATGGTGGTGTCCGCGGTCGTGTACGCGATCAGCTTCCTGCTGATCCGGCTGCTGTCCCGGTACCGCGAGCTGGCGGCGGACCGCAGCGGCGCGCTGCTCACCGGCCAGCCGAGCGCGCTGGCGAGTGCCCTGCAGAAGGTCAGCGGCGCGATGTCGCGGATCCCGACCCAGGACCTGCGCGCCGCCGAGCCGCTGAACGCCTTCTACTTCGCCCCCGCGATGCGGCTGAACGGCAACGGGCCGAGCCTGTCCACGCTCTTCTCCACGCACCCGAGCCTGGAGAAGCGGCTTGAGCAGCTCGCGAAGATCCAGCGTCAGCTCGGCCAGGCGAGCCCCCGCTGATGGGCTTCCTGGACACGCTGTTCGGCCGGACCAAGCCGGTCCAGCCGAAGCTGGACGACTTGTTCGCCCTGCCGTCTGCGGCGATCACGCTGCAGGCGGCAACGGGCTTCGCGCCCACGGGGTCGGGGTCGGTCTGCTTCCGCGCGGTCGAGGGCAAGACGTTCAGCGACGTCCAGGCCGAGGTGCGCGAACTGCTCGACATGGACTCCGGCAAGCCGGGCGGCGGTCTTCCGGTCGAGGTGACCAAGGACAGCTACGGCTTCACCTGGCTGGTCAGCTCGCACATGTCGGACGAGCTGGACGCGCTGGTCACCGACCTGCACGCGGTGAACAGCGCGCTGGTCGACAACGGGTTCGGCCCGCAGCTGCTGTGTACCCTGGTCGCCTTCCGCGACCAGGCCGAACGCCGTCTGGCGCTGGTCTACCTGTACAAGCGGGGCACGTTCTACCCGTTCGCCCCGCTGTCCGGGGAACGCCGGGACAACGCGCTGGAGTTGCAGGTCAGGGGCGCGCTCGGCGAGGACCTGAAGATCGAGCAGGACCTGACCAAGTGGTTCCCCGTGTGGGGCGCGCCAGGCTTGTAAGCGGGCTTGCAACCGGCCGCGTGGCAGGAATGACCGGGTCCGGCATATGGTTGTGTTGTACGGTGATGCCGCGCCGGCGGCGTCAGACTTAGACGGGAGCTAGTCACAGATGACCGTTCAGGACGAAGTGACGCAGCACGGAGTCGTCCTCACTGAGGCCGCCGCCGCCAAGGTGGCCGCGCTGCTCAGCCAGGAGGGCCGGGATGACCTGAGGCTGCGCGTGGCCGTGCAGCCGGGCGGGTGCTCCGGGCTGCGCTACCAGCTCTACTTCGACGAGCGTTCGTTCGACGGCGACATCGTTGCGGAGTTCGGCGGCGTCGAGGTAGTCACCGACAAGATGAGCGCGCCGTACCTGACGGGTGCGACGATCGACTTCGTCGACACGATCGAGAAGCAGGGCTTCACGATCGACAACCCGAACGCGACGGGCTCCTGCGCCTGCGGCGACTCCTTCCACTGACGCGCCCGCGCGGAAAACCCCACAATGCGAATAGCCGTCAC
>DATGLH010000168.1:0-24519 GCA_035294225.1 Trebonia sp. | reverse complement strand
CACCGCCTCGCCGGGCGCGGCCTACCGCGCCGATCGCAGGGCCAGCGTCATTTACGGGGCCGCCCGGGCGCGGGGCATCTTGTGCCTGGCCGCCGTCCTGGGACCCGCGGCCGGGATCGGATGGGGGCGGTGGCTCTGGGCGGTGCTGGCGCCGACCGCGGGCGCCGGGCTGCTCTTCGCTCTCTTGCACGGCACGGTTTCCCTCGTCATGCTGAGCGAGCCGGTCCTGCCGGCGCAATGGCGGGAGCGAGTGCGCTTCGGGCGGCTGCCGGCAGACGCCGTCGACCGCGGAATCCTGCGTGGAGCGGGAGCCGCGTACCAGTTCGGGGATGCGGGCTTGCAGGAGCGCCTCGGCATTCCGCCTCCGAAGGCCCACTGAAGTGCTTCAATCGGTGGCATGGCGGAGCGCGTCCTGATAGCACCGGACAAGTTCAAGGGAACCCTGCCCGCGGTGGAGGTGGCCGCCCGGCTGGCCGCCGGCCTGTCGCGGGCCGGGGTTGATGCCGAGGTGGTGTCGTTGCCTGTGGCCGACGGCGGCGACGGGACCGTCGAGGCCGCCGTCTCTGCGGGCTACCGCCGGGTCGAGATGGGGGTGCGCGGGCCGACCGGGCGGCCGGTCACCGCCTCGTTCGCGCTCCGTGACGGAACCGCTGTCATCGAGGCGGCGCAGGCGTGCGGGCTGTCCCTGCTGCCCGCGGACTCGCTCGCGCCATTGACGGCGGCCAGCCGCGGCGTCGGCGAACTGATCCTGGGGGCCACGCGAATGGGCGCCAAGCAGATCATGCTCGGCCTGGGCGGCGTCGCCACCACCGACGGCGGAGCCGGGCTGGTGCGCGCGCTCGGCGCCCGGCTCACTGACGACTCCGGCTTCGACCTGCCGCCGGGCGGGGCGGCGCTGGCCGGACTGCACGCGCTCGACCTGTCCGGGATGCGCGACCTGTCCGGCGTGGAGTTCCTCGTGGCGTCCGACGTGGACAACCCGCTGCTCGGCCCGTCCGGTGCGGCGCGGGTGTACGCCCCGCAGAAGGGCGCGTCGCCCGACGATGTGAAGCTGCTGGAAGCGGGCCTGGAGAGGTGGGCGGACGTCGCCGAGGAGGCCTGCGGCCGTACCGTCCGCGACGTGCCGGGGGCAGGTGCCGCCGGCGGGCTCGGCTTCGCCGCGCTGCTGTTTCTCGGCGCGCGGCTGCACCCGGGCATCGAGCTGCTGCTTGAGATGCTTTCCTTCCGCCAGTACCTCGACGGCGCGAGGCTGGTGATCACCGGTGAGGGCTCACTGGACGCGCAGTCGCTGCACGGCAAGGCCCCGGTGGGCGTGGCCCGGGCCGCCGCCGGGCACGACCCCGCGGTTCCGGTGGTCGCCGTGGCCGGGGTGTGCACGCTGCCGGACGCCGGACTGCACGAGGCGGGAATCTCGGCGGCCTACACCCTCAGCGACATCGAACCCGACGCGGCCAGGTGCATGGCAAACGCCGGGCCGCTTGTCGAAAAGCTTGCCGAGCGCATCGCCGACGACTGGCTGCGCTGACGACTGGCTCCGCTGACGTCACCCGGTCGCCACGCGGTCAGCCGGCAGGCTCCAGGATGGCTTCGGCGACGGTTTCGCAATCGCCGGCGTAGACGAAGACCGCGCGGACGCGCTCGCCCGCGAGGACGCGCGGCAGCCAGTACCTGGCATCGTCCCACATCCTGTCGAGCGGCAGATCTGTGACGGGGAACCACTGGGGCCTGATCTCCGGGGTCTCCGCGGCCTCGCCCGACCATTCGGCGCTGGTGAAGACCGACACGACCATGTCCCACTGGGGACGGACCGGGAAGAGGAACGTCACGTGCGCCACCTGGAGCAGGGCCGCGGGCGCGATATGGATCCCGGCTTCTTCCTTGACTTCCCGCGCGGCCGCCTCCGCCGGTGACTCGCATGCCTCGACGTGACCGCCCAGCCCGACGATCTTGCCGGTGCCCAGCCCGGTCTTCTTGTGGCCGAGGAGAACCTGGCGCCCGCCGTCACCGCCAGCCCGGGTGAGCAGGCACAGGCACGTGGCGGTCAGCGGCACCATGCCAGTATCCCAGGGCGCGCGGAGCGGTCACGCCAGGAGGCCGGCGTAGGCCACCGCCAGGAGGCCGGCGTAGGTCACGCCAGGAGGCCGGCGTAGCAGGCAAGGGCGGCGGCCACGGCGTCGTCCTCGGACGGGAGCTCGGCACCGCGCCTGCGCGCGGCGGCGCGCAGGCGGGCGGCCAGCGCCGGGTCGCCGAGGACCGCGCGGACCGCGCTTGCGAGGCGCCCGGGGTCCCCCGGCGGCACGAGCACCGCCGCGTCGTCACCGGTGAGAGCGGGGATGCCGCCCGTCCGCGTCGCCACGACCGGAACACCCGCGCGCAGCGCTTCCTGGAGCACGAGCGGCTGGCCCTCCCACCGGCTGGGCAATACGAACACCGCAGCGGCGGCGAGCAGCGCCGGAACGTCGTCACGGTGCCCCAGGAACTCCGCGTCCACGCCGAGCGCGGCCGCCTCGGCCCGCAGCCGCGCGGCCAGCGGCCCGTCTCCGGCGATGAGCAGCAGCGGCTGCGGCACCATGTCCCGCCAGCCGGCGGCCGCCTGGAGGAGGGTGCCGAACCCCTTCTGCCCGGTCAGCCGGCCGACAGCGAGCACCAGCGGGCGTCCGCCGGGACCCGAGGCGGCAGACCCGCCGGAAGCCGAGGCGGCGGACCCGCCGGGACCCGAGGCGGCGGACCCGCCGGAAGCCGAGGCGGCGGACCCGCCGGGACCCGAGGCGGCGGCAGGCCCGCCGGTGCCTGGTGCCGGGACGATCGCCCTCGTGACCCGGCGCGCGCCCGCCGCGCGCATCCGTTCCTCCAGGTCGCCGGACACGCAGAGCACCAGTCCGGCGCCGCGCGCGACGACCCGCTCCAGCGCCCGGTAGACCAGGGCGGCCGCTCGCCCGCCGCCCGGCGGGGCGTTGTGCACCGTGACCACGACCCCTGGCCGCCGGCCGCGGGCACCGGCGAGCGCCAGGATCGTGAGCGCCCCGGCGCGCAGGCCGTGCGCGTGCACCACGTCCGGGCCGGCGGAGCGGACCGCCCGGCGCAGCCGCAGCACGGCGGCGGCGTCGCGCGGGCGCGGCCGGCCGCCGAACTCCACCGGGATGAACGCCACCCCGGGCAGCGACGCGAGCCCGGCGGCGGCCCCGGCGGACGACGGCCCGAGGACCTCGGCAGCGATCCCGCGTGCCGCGCAGCCGGCGGCCAGCATCCGGACATGGCGCCCGGTGCCGCCCGCCGTGGTGCCCACGACGAACGCAACCCGCCGGACCCGCACGCCCGCGCTGCCCGCGCTCATCCCGCGAGGCTTGCCCGCGCTACCCGCGCTACCCGCGCTGCCCGCGCTGCACGCGCTGCCCGCGCTGCCCGCGCTCATCCCGCGAGGCTTGCCCGCGCTACCCGCGCTGCCCGCGCTGCCCGCGCTCATCCCGCGAGGCTTGCCCGGGCGGATGAGCGGATGACCGTCACGGCTCGGCGGCGGGGGCCGGGACGCGGGTGCGCAGGCGGCCGAGGGCGGTGCGGAGGTCTCCCCCGTCGAGGTTCATCACGACCGCCACGAACACCGCCGTCACGATGCCGCTCACCAGCACCGAGACACCGACGTTGGGGAAGAAGCCGGAGGCGCGGACCAGCGCCGCCACGGCGGAGCCGGCCGCCGCCCCGGCGGCGCTGCCGGCGAGCCCGGCGAGAAAGGCCCGCGGGACGCCCGCCAGCGCGGCACCGCCCCGGTCCCGGCGGACCAGCACGAGCAGCGCCACGCCCGCGACCGTCAGGCCGATGGAGGTGCCCAGGCCGAGCGCTGGCACGACTCGCGAGCGCGGCACGAACGGCACGATCAGCAGGTCCGCCACGATCACGAGCAGCCATCCGGCGCTTATCGCCATGGCGGGCGCCCGGTTCTGCTCGCGCGCGTACAGCACCCGGGACAGGTTGGCGGACAGACCGTAGCCGACGAGCCCGGGGGCGAACGCGGCCAGCGCCACGGCCAGCACCGAGGCCGACGACGCCGCATGGGATTCGAAGACGTGTGCCAGCGGGACCCGCGCGCCCACCAGGGCCGCGGCGCCCAGCCAGGACGCCAGCAGGACGGCGCGCGTGGAAGCCGCCGCCGTGGTGTCGAACCCGCTGCCGGAGGCGGCGGACAGCTCGGGGAAGGCGCTGGTCGCGATGGGGACCGCGAGCACCGCGTACGGCACCACGAACACCGCCCAGGCGAATCCGTACAGAACCAGCGCGCCGCCCGCTCCGTACCGGTTAGCCAGCACGATCACCACGGCGGCCGAGGCGTCCTGGGCGATCAGCGTCGCCACGCCGGCGAGCGCCAGCTTACGCACCCGGGAGCCGACCCCGGCGGGAAAGCGGAGCGACGGCCGGATCCCGATGTGAAGCCGCCAGGCCGGCACCACCGCGGTGAGCGCGAGCGCGAGCACGCCAAGCGTCGTCCCGCCGGACAGCAGGTACTCGGCGGACGGCGGCAGCGAACCCAGCCGGTTGACGTACGGACCGCCCACCGCGCCGAACCCGGCGTACACGCCCACCACGACCAGGCTGGACAGCAGCGGGGCGAGCGCCGGCGCGCCGAACCTGCGGTGCGACTGCAAGATCCCGTACAGCACGACCGCCAGGCCGTAGAGCAGCACCTGCGGCGCGAAGACGATCAGCATCCGGGTGCCGACGCCGGCCAGGCCGGCGCGCGGGCAGCCGCCCGCGCCGGCGAGCAGGACCGAGACGATCGGGTGCGCGGCCACCGCGACGACGGCGCTGACCGGGACGAGCAGCACGACGGTCCAGGTGAGCAGGGCCGACGCGATCTGCCTGGCCGCCGCGGGCTCGCCGGGCCCGCCGGGGCGTCCGGCGGGCCCGGCGAGCACGGGCACCACCACGGAGGCGAGCGCGCCGCCCAGGACGATGTCGTAGATGATGTTCGGCACCATGTTGGCGGTGGTGTACGCGGTGCCCAGGCACGAGGTGCCCACGGTGTGCGCGAAGACCACCTGACGGCCGAACCCGACTACCCGGGCGAGCACGGTGATGACGCCGATCATCACCGCCGCCCGGCCGATGCCCCGGCCCCGCTGCCGAGCCCGCCCGCGCTCGGCCACCGGCGCGGTCACGGCTCCTGGCGCCGCGGCGGCGTCCGCAGGCCCGGCGCCCCGGCCCCGGCCGTCAGCGCCCCGGCCCCGGCCGTCAGCGCCCCGGCCGCCGGTGTCCCGGCCCCGGCCGTCAGCGCCCCGGCCGTCAGCGCGCCGCCCCCCGGCGCCCCGGCCCCGCCCGCCGGCGCCCTGCCCGCGGGCACGGGCGGGCGGCGGCCGAGCGTGTCGAGCCAGCGCAGCGGCGGCGTCCGTTCGATGACCTTGGTGAAGCTGACCTTCTCGGACGCAGCCGTGAGCGCGGTGATCCCGGCGAGCAGCGCCAGCCGCGCGGGCCGGGGCAGCGACACCGCGGCGGCCGCGCCCAGCATGGCGCCGAGGGCGTTGGCGCCCGCGTCGCCGAGCATGGCGCGCTCGCCGAGGTCCTCACGGGCCATCGCGAGCGCCGCGCCGAACGGGGCAGCGGCGGCCGCGCGGCCGTCGGCGCCTCCCGCGGCGGCGATCAGGGCCCCGGACGCCGCCGCGACCTTGATCGCCCGGCCCGGGCGGAGGTCGAAGAGGTTGAGCAGGTTCGCACCGCCGGCGACCAGGCCGGCGTCGATGACGACGTCCGCGGGCGCGCCGCCGATCAGCAGCCCGCTGGCGAGGCCGGCGGCGCCCAGGCCGGCGAGCTTGACCGCGCCGGTCGTCACCTCCCCGTGCGCCAGCGCCCCGAGGTGGCCGCGCAGGCCGCGCCGCTTCCCCGAGCCCGCCAGGTCGTCGTAGACGCCGAAGGCCAGGGCGCCGGCCCCGGCGAGGGCGAGCGCCCGGGCGCGGCGGGGCGCCATCTTCGGTCCGGGAGCAGGGAGCCGGGAGGCGAGGAGCTGGATCGCCGCCGCGCCGAGGGCAGCGGCCGGGCCTTCGAGGAGGGTGACCGGCTCGCCGCGATGGTTGGCGCGTGTCCAGGCCTTCTCCCCGCCGGGCGGGTACCGCGTCAGCGCCGCGTAGGCGGCGCGCGCCGCCCCGCCCGCGGCCAGGGCGGTCAGGCCGGCCGCGAGTCCCCGCCTCACTTCTTCTTCACGGGCTGCTTCCCGCCCTTTCCCGTCGCAGTCGGCTGCGGTGCCGCGGCGCTGGCCGTCGGGCTCGGCGACGGCACCGGCACCGGGCTTACCGCGGACGCACCCGAGATACCGTAGCTGTTCGGCTTGCCGCCCGCTAGCTGCGTCGCCAGCGCCTCGATGACCGTGATCTGGCCGAGCGCCGTGTCGGCGTCGTCAACGCTGGACACCTGCCCGGAGACGCTGCTCGACCGCAGCACGGCGATCGCGCTGGCCGAGGTTGCCGAGCCCGCGGTCCCGCCCGCCACCAGGGTCGCCGCGCTCGCGCCCGCGAACTCCCGCGCGACCGCGAGCAGTACCTGGTTGGCCGGGTCGCCCGGCCCGTCGGCGGGGGCGGTCTGCGGCGTGACGAGCACGGCGAGCGTAGCGGGGTCCGTCGGCGTGCCGCTGACGGTCAGGTAGCCGGCCTGCGTGTAGGCACTCAGCAGCGCCTGCGCGGCCTCCGGCGTCAGCCCGGCCTGGCCGGGGCTCTTGGCCAGGATGGCGTGCGCGATCAGCTGCGCCGCCTGCTGCTGGGAGGCGGTCTGCGGGTCGGTGCCCGCGGTCACCGTGAGGCCGGCGGCAGCCGCGGCCGAGCTGTCGACGGCGCCGAGGCTGGACTGGTTGGCCGCGCTGATGTCGTTGAACTGCGGCTGGAGCGCCACCTGTCCGGTGACGGCGGCGCCGGCCAGCACGGCGGCCTGCTTGATGCCGTCCACGACCGAGCCCTGCGCGCCGGGCTCGGTGACGATGACGACGCGGTCGCCGGCGAGCCGCCCGCCCAGCAGCTGGGGCTCGGCCGACTGGAGGAACTGGTCTTCGGCGCCGGCCTGGGCCTGGTAGCTGGCACGTTCCGCCTTGGCCACGTTGAGCTGGTTGTTCAGGTAGTTCGACGATGCCTGGAGCACGTCGATGGTATGGCCTTGCAGCTCGGTGGAGCCGAGGACGATGCCGATCGCCAGGGCCAGGAACACGGCGACGATCGAGACGAGGTGGTAGCGGAAATCGATCACTTGAACAGTCCGGTGAACCAGGAAGAGAAGGTGGCGCTGAAGTAGTTGCCGAGGATAGGCCCGGCGGGCGAGGAGAACACCGCGACGACGATGGTGAACGCGGCGGCGAGCACCAGCGCGATCAGCGCCCAGCCGGAGATCCGGCTCTGGTAGAGCTGGTGCACGCCCCGGGCGTTGACCAGCTTCCCGCCCACCCGCAGGTGGGTGAGGAACGTGCTGGCCATGCCCGGGCGCCCCTTGTCGAGGAACTCCTCCAGGGTCCAGTGCGTACCGACCACCGCGATCAGGCTGGCCCCGCAGGCGTCCGCGAGCAGCAGCGCCACGTCCTCGCTCGTGCCCGCCGCGGGGAGCGGGACGGCGCGTGCGTCGAGCCCCAGCGACTTCAGCCTGGCCAGCCCCGGCGACCGGCCGTCCGGGTAGGCGTGCACGACCAGCTCGGCCCCCGAGCAGAGCGCGTCGTCGGAGACCGAGTCCATGTCGCCGATGATCACGTGCGGCCGGTAGCCGGCCTGGAGCAGCGCGTCGGCGCCGCCGTCGACGGCGAGCAGCACCGGCTTGTACTCGCGGATGTAGGGCCGCAGGGCGCGCAGGTCCTCACGGTACCGGTAGCCGCGCACCACGACGAGCACGTGCCTGCCGTCCATCGCGGTGGTGAGCTCGGGTACCCGCACGCCGTTGGTCAGCAGGCCGTGTTCCCTTCTCAGGAACTCAAGGGTGTTGACGGCGAACGAGTCGATCTGGGTGGGCACCCCGGCCATGGCCTCGTCGAGCGCTTGCCGCAGCGTGGCCTCGTCCTGCACCACGCCCTTGGCGACCACCTGGTCGCCCGCGTAGAGGACCTCGCCGTCGAGGCGGACGACGGTGCCCTCGCCAACCCGGGTCAGCACGTCCCGCCCGACGTCGTCCAGCAGCGGGATGCCGGCGTCCAGGAGGAGGCGGGGGCCGAGGTTCGGGTACCGGCCGGTGATGGACTTCGCCGCGTTCACGACGGCGGCGACCCGGCAGGCGATCAGCTCGTCGGCGCTCACCCGGTCCAGGTCGGGGTGGTCGATGATCGCGATGTCGCCCGGGGCGAGCCGCTTGACGAGGACCTTGGTCCGCCGGTCCACCCGGGCGACGCCGACGATGCCAGGCGGCTCATCGGCCCTTACCCGCCTGACATGCGGAAGCCTTACGGACGGCACTCTCATCGCCCTTCATAGTCGCATAGCGCCGCAACTGTGACTGTCATGCGGACGACACGGCGCGTTAAGGCGCGGGCCACCGGGAACCCGCGGGGCGGAACCGCGGGGGCACTGTGGCGTCCTGGGCGGGCGGGGCATACGGTTGACCCGTGACTGTCCAGCCTGCTTCGATCCGGCTCACTTCGTTGTCCCATGGTGCTGGCTGTGCGTGCAAGCTACCACTGTCAGCCCTGGACAAGCTGATGGTTTCCCTGGAAAGCGGCGGCATGTCCGGAGGCGGCGTGCTGGGCGCCGCCGGCGGCGACCTGCTCGTCGGCGCCGCCGAGGGCGACGACGCCGCCGTGCTCCGCCTCGACGACCAGCGGGCGCTGGTGCTCACCACCGATTTCTTCACCCCCATCGTCGACGACCCGCGCGACTGGGGGCGGATCGCCGCCGCCAACGCGCTTTCCGACGTGTACGCGATGGGGGGCCGGCCGCTGCTGGCGCTGAACCTGACCGCGTGGCCCGGTGAGACGCTGCCCCTGGACATCCTCGCCGAGGTGCTCCGCGGCGGCGCGGCGGTCGCCGCGTCGGCCGGGTGCCTGGTGGTGGGCGGGCACACGATCGACGACCCCGAGCCCAAGTACGGCATGGCGGTCGTCGGGCTCGCCGACCCGTCGCGGGTGCTGACCATCAGCGCCGCGCGGCCGGGCGACACGCTGGTGCTGACCAAGGCGGTCGGCACCGGGGTGGTCGCGACCGCGCACAAGCGCGGCGCCGCCCCGGACGACGCGCTCGCCGCCGCCGTCACGTCGATGACGACGCTGAACGCCGGGGCCGGCGAGGCGGCGCTCGCCGCCGGCGTGCGGGCGGCGACCGACGTCACCGGTTTCTCGCTGCTCGGCCACCTGCACCGGATGCTCCGGGCCAGCGGCGCGAGCGCGGTGGTGTCCGCGGCCGCGGTGCCGCTGCTGCCCGGCGCGCCCGAGCTGGCGTCGGCCGGCTACGTCTCCGGCGGCACCCGGAACAACATGGGCTACCTCGCCCCGTGGGTGTCGATCGACCCCCGGGTGCCCGAGCCGGTGACGGTGCTGCTCCAGGACGCGCAGACCTCGGGCGGGCTGCTGCTCGCCACGCCGTCACCGGACACGCTGCGCGCGGAGCTTGAGCGGCGCGGCGTGCTCGCCGCGGTCATCGGCGAGGTCCAGGACGCCTCCCCCGGCCGCATCGAGGTCCGCCCGTAGCGCTCGCCGGGCGGGCCGCTGCCGGGGAGAGTCAGCCCGGTCCGTTCGGAAGGTCGAAGGACATTTATCCGAACGGACGCGGTGATCCTGCGCTCCCCGGGCCGCGCGTCGCCGGCCGTCGCGTGCCTGGCCGCGGGGGGACTCGCGCATCTGATGCCGCACCCGCGCGGCACCCCGGCCCATGACCGCTGAGGGGCGGCGCCCGCATGCCGGGCGGACTGCACCCGGGGCGGGTGACGAGGCCCGGAGCGGGTGTGGGATAGTAGTTTGTAACAAATGTGTTTCGACGACCCGGTGGGAAGTCTGCGCAGGCCGGGCGGCAGTGCGGGCACGCGCCGCCCGGTTTTGTCAGTGGCCGGGGTTATGGTGCGGCCATGACGGTCACCCGGGAAGAGCAGGCCGCCGAGCATATCCACGGCATCTGCCTCAAGACGGGTCCGCCGGGCCGGGTCGGCGTCGAACTGGAGTGGCTGGTCCGCGACGCGCGCGATCCCGCCCTGCCGGTGCCGGCGGAGCGGATCGCGGCGGCCGTGGCGGCTTTCGGCGCCGGACCAGGGCTTCCGTCAGGCGGCTCACCGGGCGTGCTGCCGCGCGGGAGCCTGCTGACCACCGAACCAGGCGGGCAGCTTGAGCTCAGCTCGCTGCCCGCGGACTCCCTCGCCGAATGCGTGCGCGTGACCGCCGCCGACGTCGCGGCGCTGCGCGCGGCGGCGGCCGACGCGGGGCTCGAGCTCGCGGGGGTCGGGCTCGACCCGTTCCGCCCGCCGCGCCGGATCCTGCGCCTGCCGCGGTACGCGGCCATGGAGGCCTTCTTCGACCGGGGCGGCCCGTGGGGCCGCCAGATGATGTGCGCCACCGCGTCGGTGCAGGTGTGCCTGGACGCCGGCGACGACGGCGGCGGCGCCACCGGATACCGCTGGCGGTGGCGGCTGCTGCACGCGATCGGGCCGGTGCTGGTCGCCGCGTTCGCGAACTCGCCGCTGCGCGGCGGCCGGCCGACCGGCTGGCGGTCCTCCCGGCAGCAGGTCTGGGCGCACATGGACTCCGGCCGCACCCGGCCGCCCCGGCTGAACGGGCGGTCCGACGGGGATCCGCGCGCGGCGTGGGCCGCGTACGCGCTGGACGCGCAGGTCATGTGCGTGCGTTCGGAGGGCTCCGACGACTGGTCCGCGCCGCCCGGGCTGACGCTGCGGGACTGGGTGCGCGGCAGGGCGGCCGGCGGCGCCGGCCGCCTGCGCGAGCCGACGGCCGAGGACCTCACCTATCACCTGTCCACGCTGTTCCCGCCGGTCCGGCCGCGCGGGCACTTCGAGCTGCGCATGATCGACGCCCAGCCCGGCGACGGCTGGGTGGTGCCCGCCGCCGTGGCCAGCGCGCTGCTGTCCGACGAGCGGGCCGGCGAGGAGGCGATGGCCGCCGCCGAGCCGCTGCTGGCACGCGGGCGCGCCGCCGGGGACGGCGGGGACGCGGGCGGCCCCAGCGAGAACGCGTGGCTGACCGCGGCCCGCCGCGGCCCGGCGGACCCCCTGCTGGCCCGGGCCAGCAGGGGGTGCTTCGAGGCCGCGCGCGGCGCGCTCGCCCGGCAGGGGGCCCCGGCCAGCGTCCGCGCGGCGGTGGACGACTTCATCGAGCGGTACGTGAGCAAAGACCGATGTCCGGCCGACGATCTACTGGAGGAAGCCACGTGAGGCACGACACCGAAGCGCTGCGGGAGCGGATCGCCGCGGAACTGCTCGCGGCGCGGGAGCGCACGACCCTGCTCACCACCGTCGTCGACGAGCCCGACCTGGTGAAACAGCACTCCCCGCTGATGTCGCCGCTCGTCTGGGACCTGGCGCACGTGGCCAACCAGGAGGAGCTGTGGCTGCTGCGCGAGGTCGGCGGCACGGCGCCGATGCACCCGGAGATCGACCCGCTGTACGACGCGTTCGAGCACCCGCGCGCCGAACGGCCGTCGCTGCCGCTGCTGGCGCCGGGCGAGGCGCGCGGCTACGGCCGCGAGGTCCGCGGCCGGGTCCTGGACCTGCTCGAACGCGTCCGGTTCGGCGCAAGCCGGCTCACCGACCACGGCTTCGCGTTCGGGATGATCGCACAGCACGAGGCGCAGCACGACGAGACCATGCTCGCCACCCACCAGCTGCGGGCCGGGCCGCCGGCGCTGTCCGCGCCCCCGCCGCCGCCCGCGCCCGCCGACGCCGCGGCGCTGCCCGCCGAGGTCTGCGTGCCGGGCGGCCCGTTCACGATGGGCACCTCGACCGAGCCGTGGGCGCTGGACAACGAGCGGCCCGCGCACGTCGTCGACGTGCCCGCGTTCTACATCGACACCACGCCGGTGACGAACGCGGCATACGCGGCGTTCATCGCGGACGGCGGCTACGACGACCCCCGCTGGTGGACCGCGGACGGGTGGGCGCACCGGCAGCGCGCGGGGCTGACGGCGCCGCTGTTCTGGCGCTGGGAGGGCGAATGGGTGCGGACCTCGTTCGGGGTGCCCGCCCCCGTTGTCCCGGACGAGCCCGTGCTGCACGTGTGCTGGTACGAGGCGGACGCGTACGCGCGGTGGGCCGGGCGGCGGCTGCCCACGGAGGCGGAATGGGAGAAGGCGGCGCGCTACGACCCGGCGACCGGGCGGTCGCGCCGCTATCCGTGGGGAGACTCCGATCCATCGCCGGACGTGGCGAACCTCGGCCAGCGGCACCTGCGGCCCGCCCCGGCGGGCTCCTACCCCGCGGGCGCGGCGCCGTGCGGCGCCCGGCAGCTGATCGGCGACGTGTGGGAGTGGACGGGCTCGGACTTCCTGCCGTACCCGGGCTTCGCGGCCTGGCCGTACAAGGAGTACTCGCAGGTGTTCTTCGGCCCCGAGTACAAGGTGCTGCGCGGCGGGGCGTTCGGGGTGTCGCCGGTGGCGTGCCGCGGCACCTTCAGGAACTGGGATTACCCAGTCCGCCGGCAGATCTTCGCCGGCTTCCGGACCGCGCGCACGGCGCCGGAGGCCGGGCGGCCGGCGCGGAAGGCCGGGCGGCCGGCGCGGAAGGCCGGGCGCTGATGTGCCGGCATCTGGCCTACCTCGGTCCGCCGGCCCCGCTGCGCTCGGTGCTGATCGACCCGCCGCACGGGCTGTACCGGCAGTCGTGGGCACCCCGGATGCAGCGGTACGGCACGGTGAACGCCGACGGGTTCGGCATCGGCTGGTACGCCGACGGCGACCCCGTCCCGGCCCGGTACCGGCGGGGGGTGCCGATCTGGGGCGACCCGTCGCTGCCCGACCTGGCCCGGGTGATCAGCTCGGGCGCGGTTCTCGCGGCGGTCCGCTCGGCGACCCCGGGCACCGCGCCCGGCGGGTCCGCGGCCGCGCCGTTCGCGTCCGGTCCGTGGCTGTTCAGCCACAACGGGGTACTGGCCGGCTGGCCCGGGTCCGCGGCCGCGCTCGCCGGCCCGGGCGAAGCGTCCGCGTCCCCCGCGCCCCCCGGGCAGCCCGCGCCCCCCGGGGCGTCCGGCCCGCCCGCGCCCCCCGGGGCGTCCGGCCCGCCCGCGCCCCCCGGGGCGTCCGGCCCGCCCGCGCCCCCCGGGGCGGATGAATGTGACAGTCAGCCGCCTATAGCCGGCTCGATGCCACATTCATCCGTCGCCGAGGCGCTGCTGTCGCTGGAGGCGATGGTCGATTCGGCATTCCTGTGGCTGCTGGTGCGCAAGCGGCTGCGGGCGGGAACGGCCGCGGACCTCGCCCTGGCCGCGACGATCGGGTCCGTCGAGGCGGCCGGCGGCTCCGGGCGGTTCAACTTCCTGCTCACCGACGGCCGGTCGATCACCGCCACCACCGCCGGGGACACGCTGTGGTACCGGCGGGCCGTCGGCGCCGTGACCGTCGCGTCGGAACCCTGCGACGACGACCCCGGCTGGACCGAGGTCCCGGACCGGCAGGTGCTCACCGCCGCGCCGGCCGGGGTAACCATCCGGCCGCTGGCCTCTCTCACCGCTGTCACCGAGAGCCCCGCCGAAGGTCTCACCGAAGGGATCGCAATCCGTTGACCACCGTCGAACGCCGCCTCCCCCCGGACTACCGCGCCGCGTCCCTCCGCGCCGACGCGCTCGCCGGGCTTACCGCGACGCCCAAGGCGCTGCCGCCCAAGTGGTTCTACGACGCCCAGGGAAGCGCCCTCTTCGAGAAGATCACGCAGCTCCCCGAGTACTACCCCACCCGCGCCGAGCGCTCCATCCTGCGGGCCGCCGCGCCCGAGATCGCCTCCGCGTCCGGCGCGCACGTCCTCGTGGAGCTCGGCTCGGGGTCGTCGGAGAAGACCCGGCTGCTGCTGGACGCGCTGCGCGACGCCGGAACGCTCCGGTGCTACGTGCCGGTGGACGTGAGCGAGTCCGCGCTGGTGCTTGCCGGGGATGCGCTGGCCGCGGAGTACCCGGGCCTTGAGGTGCACGCGGTCGCGAGTGACTTCGAGGAGCACCTGGGCCTGCCGGCCCGCGGCGCGGATCCGGGCGGCGGGGACGGCGCCGGGCCGCGGCTGGTCGCCTTCCTCGGCTCCACGATCGGGAACATGGTGCCCGCGCAGCGGGCTACCTTCCTGGCCCGGGTCCGCTCACAGCTCCGTCCCGGGGACACGTTCCTGCTCGGCACCGACCTGGTGAAGGACCCGGCGGTGCTGGTGGCCGCCTACGACGACTCCGCCGGGGTGACCGCCGCGTTCAACAAGAACGTGCTCGCCGTCCTCAACGCCGAACTCGGCGCCGACTTCGACCTCGACGCCTTCGATCACGTCGCGCTCTGGGACGCGCGGAACGAGTGGATCGAGATGCGGCTGCGCTCGGCCTCCCCGCAAGAGGTCCATGTGCGGGACATCGGCCTGGTGGCCGCGTTCGCCGCGGGCGAGGAGATGCGCACCGAGGTGTCGGCGAAGTTCCGCCGCGACGGCGTCGCCGCCGAACTGGCGGCCGCCGGGTTCGCGATGCGTTCCTGGTGGACAGACCAGGCCGGGCAGTTCGGGCTGTCCCTGTCGGTGCCCGCGGACAACGAGGAGGGATCCGGGCGCTTATCCGGCGCGCTCCGGCACAACCCCGCGTGTTGATATTTGTTAGTTCGGCACAGCCATGTAATTCCGCCGTAACGTCTGTTGACAGGGTATTGCCCGGTTTCTAGCGTGAACGTTACCAAGGTCAACAGGCCTGCCGACCACCGCTTACGTACGCCCCCCGGCCCAGCTGGGACACTCCTAGTGCTCTCGCGACCGCCGGGCCGCGCACGCTTATTTGCTATTGCCTTCGGCCACAAGAGGTGTCAGGAATGGCAGATATCGTGATCGGCATTGCCTCGTCGCATACGCCCCAGCTGAGTTCCGGGGTGGAAATGTGGGCCGACCACGCCGAGCGCGACCGGCGCAATCCGCAACTGCTCGGCAAGGACGCCAGGTTCCACACCTACGACGAGCTCCTCGCCCAGGCGGATCCGGCGCTTAAGAAGGAACTGGCGCCGGAGGTCTGGGAGAGCAAGTACCAGCGCTGTCAGGAGGCGATCGAGGCGCTGTCGGCATTCCTGGGCAAGGCGCGTCCGGATGTTGCGATCGTGATCGGCGACGACCAGCGGGAACTGTTCCGTGATGACGGTATCCCCGCCGTCGCCTGCTTCACCGGGCCGGAACTGGTGGACATGCCGCCGAGCGCCGAGGCCGCGCAGCGCATGCCGAAGGGGATCCGCGCCGCCTCCTGGGCGGCGCACGCCGCCCAGCCGGAGAGCCACCGGGTGCACAGCGCGCTCAGCGCGCACATCGCGGAGCGCCTGACCCGGGACGACTTCGACCTCACCGTGTTCGCGCAGCAGCCGGCCGGGCGCAGCCTGGGCCACGCGTTCACCTTCCCGAGGTACCGGCTCGGCCTGGCGAAGGACACGCCGATCGTCCCGGTGTTCGTCAACACGTACTACCCGCCGAACGTGCCGTCCGCTGCCCGCTGCTACGAGCTGGGCCGGGCGCTGCGCCGTGCCGTCGAGTCATGGCCGGGAGACGACCGCGTCGCGGTCATCGCTTCCGGCGGGCTCAGCCATTTCGTCGTGGACGAGGAGCTTGACCGCCGGGTGCTCTCCGGGATCACCGCCCGCGACGCCGGAATCCTCTGCTCCCTGTCCCGGGACCAGCTCCGTTCGGGGACCTCGGAAACCCTCAACTGGATAACCGCCGCCGGGGCACTGGAAAACCTCTCCGCGGCGGTCCTCGATTACGTGCCCGGCTACCGGACACCGGCCGGAACGGGCGCCGGAATGGCCTTCGTCCGGTGGGAGTGACCCGACAGTGAGCGCACCAGCCGCAGCGACCGCAACCGCCAATTACGGAATCCGCCTCACCTCGCGCAGGATGACCGTGGTGACCGCGGCCCTGCTGTTCGGCCTCCTCGGCTACTCGATCCCCTCGAACATGCTCGTCCCGCTGCTGACCTCGCTGGAGGCGTCGTATCACATCAGCGCGGTCGCGGCGATCTGGATCAGCCTGATCGCGCTGCTGTCCGGCGCCGCGTTCGTGCCCACGCTGTGCCGTCTCGGCGACACGATGGGCTGGAAGAAGTCGCTGGCCATCACCGGGCTGGCCTGCCTGGCGATCGGCGCCTTCATCGCGGCGCTCAGCGACAACCTGCCGCTGCTGCTCGCCGGCCGCGCGATCACCGGCGCCGGCCTCGTCATGTTCCCGATGATCGCCGGGATCATCAACGACGAATTCCCGGTCATCCGCCGCAAGGTCGCCATCGCGCTGATGAGCGCCTGCCTCTTCCTCGGCACCGGGATCGGCGGGGTCATCGCGGGGCTGATCGTGGAGCACCACGCGAGCTTCCGGATCGTGTTCTGGGGCGCCTGCGTGCTGCCCGCGCTGGGCCTGGCCGGGATGGCGCTGTTCGTGCCGAACGGCCGGGGGCCGGCGCCGGGGGCCCCGGAGAAGTGGTGGCAGGCGGTCGACCTGTCCGGCGCGGCCGGCTTCGCGATCCCGGCGATCGCCCTTGACATCGCGTTCAGCATGCAGCCCGCCTGGGGCTGGGCCTCCTGGCAGGTGATCTTCCTGATCGTGATCGCGGTGGTGACCGCCGTCGCGTGGGTGATCGTGGAAAGGAGGGTCAAGAACCCGCTCGTCGACCAGACCGTGTTCTGGTCCCGGCCGATGTGGGTGAACAACGCGGTGTCCATCCTGGCCGGGTTCGGGCTGTTCGGCGCGCTGGTCGCGACCTCCACGTTCGCGCAGATGCCGCCGGCGCCGGGGCTGAACGGCCTCGGCGCGGGACCGGTGGCCGGCGCCTGGGTCATCGTCCCCGCCGAGTGGGCCACGGTGATCATGGGGCCGCTCGTCGGGTACCTGTCCCGGAAGGCGGGCAAGGGGCCGTTCCTCACCTTCGGCTGCGTGCTTGAGGCCCTGGGCCTGCTGCTGGTGATCGCGTTCCACGGTTCGCTCGCCGAGCTGGCGATCTGCATGGCGGTGACCGGCATCGGGGTCGGCATGGTCGTCTCCTCGTTCGGGCTCATCTACGTCGAGGACATCCCGCCCGAGCACGTGGGCCGGATGTTCGGCATCTCGCCGATCCTGGCCACCGGCGTGGGCGGGTCGATCGGCGGCGCGGTGTTCGGCGCGTTCCTGAGCAGCAACACGCTGCCGCCGGCGCCGCATGCGCCGGCCGGGCTGCCGCCGCTGCCGTCGTTCCAGGGCTTCGAGGGGTTCTGGGGGCTGACCGCCGGGCTGAGCCTGCTTGGCGCCGCGTTCGCCGCCGTCTACCTTGTCACCTACTGGTCCGGTTTCCGAGGCGACCGGGCCATGGTGCGCCGTCCGGCCATCGAAGGATCCGTCCCGGCCGATATCAACTGAAGGGATCACCGCGTGTATCACAACGTCCGCGTCCTCGACGTCCACGGCCACGTGTCGGTGCCGTTCGCCGCCAACTCCTTCCTGGTGCTCATGATGGGGTCCAACACGCCCATGGCGAGCCCGATCGGCCAGGACCGGGCCGGCCCGGCCGGGGTCACGGTGGAGGACTTCCGCGCCGCCGCCCTCGGCCACGTCAGGTACATGGACGAACGGAACATCGACGTGCAGGTCATCGGGCCGCGGCCGTTCCTCACGATGGGCTGGATGGAGCCGCACCTGCTGCCCGCCTGGACGCGGTACGTCAACGACATGATCCACCAGCAGTGCGCGATGTTCCCCGACCGGTTCCTCGGCGCCGCCATGCTCCCCCAGCTGTCCGACGCGCCCGACCTGTCCCATTGCCTGGACGAGCTCAACCGGTGCGTCACCGAACTCGGTTTCGCCGCCGCGTACGTCTCGCCGGACCCGGCCGGGCGGCGCACCACGCCCGGGATGCACGAGCCGTACTGGTACCCGCTGTACGAGCGTGCCCAGGAGCTGGGCATACCGCTGATCGTGCACGGCACGAACTCCCTCGACCCGCGGTACCGGGTGGTGCCGCACAACTACCAGCTCGGCTTCCTGACCGAGCAGTACCTCGCCGGGCAGTTCCTGTCCCACGGCGACGTGTTCGACCGGTTCCCCGGGCTTCGCGTGATCATCTGCCACTGCGGCGGCGCGCTCGACCGGTTCATCCCGACCGACCATCACATCGCGCAGAAGGACCTGAGCGAGAACCTCTTCTACGACACCTGCGGCTACGACCTTCACTTCCTGGAGGCGGCGATCAAGCAGCGCGGCGTGCCGCGGATGCTGTTCGGCACCGAGGCGCCGGGGTCGGGCCGCGCGGTGCGCCCGGAGACCGGCCGGACGAGCGACGACCTGGTGCCGGTCATCGGGTCTTTCGATTTCCTCACCGAGGAGGACAAGATAAAGATCTTCAACGAGAATCCCGCCCGGGTGATACCCGCGCTGGCCAAGATGCGCTGATTGCCGGGAGGCCGGATGAACAAGCGAGACGACGCTACCCGGGCGGAGACCGTCGGCAGCCTGCTCCGCAGCGACGCGGTGGTCCGCGCCGCCCGGCGGTCGGCCCCCGCCGACGCGGCGCTGCTCGACGATGCCGTGCGCGACGCGATCAGGCTGCAGGAGGAGGTCGGGCTCGACGTCATCACCGACGGCGAGGTCCGGCGCGTCGCGTGGGCGCAGACCACGAGGTTCCTCGACTGTTTCGCGCCGACCGTGGGCCGCGGGGTGCTGAACTGGCGCGGCGCGGTCGGCGGCGCCAGCGGCGCCCCGGACACGGGCGCGCCGGCCGGGTACCCGGCGGTGGTCCGGCGGGTCGCGACCGCGGCGCGCGTCGGCGACATGACCGGCGAGTACGCGTTCCTCGCCCGGTACGCCCGGGCCCGGACCAAGTACACGATGCCCGCGCCGAGCTACCACCGGCGGTACTGGTCTGAGGAGCTCTCCCGCCAGGCCTACGACTCGTGCGAGGAGTACCTGACCGAGATCCGCGACTTCCTGCGGTCGGTCGTGGACAAGCTGGTGTCCCTCGGCTGCGACTACATCCAGCTCGACGCGCCGAACTACGGGTCGCTCTGTGACCCGGACACCCGCGCCCGGATGCGGGCGGAGGGCCGCGACCCGGACGCGGAGCTGGCGTTCGACGCGGAACTCGACAGCTCCCTGTTCAGCGGGCTGTCCGGGGTGACCACCGCGCTGCACGTCTGCCGCGGCAACGGGCCGGGCGGCGCGTGGCACTCGGCGGGCGGCTACGGCGCGATCTCGTCGGCGCTGTTTCCCAAGCTTGACTTCAGCCGGCTGCTGCTGGAGTACGACTCGGACCGGGCCGGCACGTTCGAGCCGCTCGCCGACGTGCGCGAGGGCACGGTGGTCGTGCTCGGCCTGCTCACCACGAAGTCGGACGAGCTGGACGACGAGCACGCGGTGAGCGCGCGGATCGCCGAGGCGGCCCGCTACAAGCCGCTGTCCGAACTGGCGCTGAGCACCCAGTGCGGGTTCGCGTCGGTGCCGGTCGCCAACCCGGTGACCGCCGCGGGGCAGCGGGCCAAGCTGGAGATGGTGGTCAGGCTCGCCCGCCGCACGTGGCCCTCGTGACATCATCCCGAACGGAGGCGGCCGGCTCCCCGGGCGTGTGGCGGCTCCCGCCGTAGCCCCCGGGCCCCCGGGCCCGCCGCCGCTCCGCCGCTCCGCTCCGCCGCCGCTCCGCTCCGCCGCTCCGCCGCTCCGCTCCGCCGCCGCATCATCATCCGTCACACACGCCCCCTCCTTGCCACTTCGCACACTCTGCGACCACTTCTGCGCCTGAAATGTCCGGAATGTCCGTGCAGAAAGTGTGCTAAGTCATGTCGGAACCGCGTGCCCGCGGCCTCGCGTCCAATCGACGCCGAATCTGCACGGACGGATGAGGATCGCGATGTTTCACACCCGCTGGAAACGGGGCGCGGTAGCCGCGCTGGCCGCCTGCGCCGTCGTTCCTGTCATCGGCGGCTGCGCCACGACCGGGCCGGGGACCGCCCGGCCGGACGAACCGGCGGTCATCGTCCGCGACGGCTCGAACGGGCATACCGTGTCCGTTGCGGTCGGTGAGCGGCTCGAGGTGATCCTGAGCAGCGGCTACTGGACCGTCCAGGGCAGCTCGCGTCCGCACGTGCTCCGGCAAGACGGCCAGACGGTTTACCTGCCCCGGCCACCCGGCTGCGGAAACATTCCCGGCATGGGATGCGTCCCGATACGCACGGACTTCAGCGCGCTTGCCCCCGGCACCGCCGTCATTACGGCCACCCGGACGAGCTGCGGTGAGGCTCTCCGCTGCGGGCCGGGCCAGCAGCGCTACTCCCTCACCGTCGTGGTCCGCGCGGCGCGCGCCTGAATGCCTCCTCCTTGATCTCGCGGACAGCGGCAGCCAGCGCTGAGCCGGCCGGGTCAAAGCCCCTGGCCGTGACTGCTATCTCGGCATGCGCGCCTGGCGGAATCACCAAGTCGCTGGGGGCTCTGTCCATCACGGTCAGTGAACCGGGTGCGAGCCTGGTACGGCAGGCCGAGTCGTCTCGCGATACGGTAGCGCGCGCGATCACCGCCGGGAAGCTCAGGAAGTCGCGGGCGGTGACCTGGTAACCGGGCGTGTTCAGCGGATAGGCGACGGCGCCGCTGCCCGAGGAGGCACCGAGCGCGCTTATCCCGCCTAGCCCGGCGAAGACCTCGCTTAGATGCGAGACCAGGCGGTACTTCGAGCCCATGCAGCACGGCCGGGGATATCGGCCGACGTGGCCCATTCCGCCAGGCGAGCCGGACGCAGGAGCGGCCGCTGGAGATGTCACGGTTCTCATCGTGGCGCACGGGCCTGTCAGAACGGGGGCCGACGCGCCACGGCGGGGCGAAACTAGGCGCGAGGGAAAGGACGGACGCCGGCGGGGCGTCGCCGCGGCGGCGCCAGCAGCAGCCCGGCCTCTCCCGGCGCCGCCACGCCGGGGCCGCGTTGACCTTGGCCGCCCCCATGGACGGCCGCCGGATGCAGCCGAAGGGCCCTCCCGGCACGCGGAAGGGCGGGCGGCCCTTGCCCTGGGCAGGCGCCGCCCGTTCCGGATAACGGGCCGCTAGCCCTTGAACATCTTCTTCAGCGCGCCGAGGCCCTGGCTGAACGGGTCCTTCGAGGGCATCTGGCCGTCCGGGGTGGCCTGGTCCACCACCTCCGGCAGCGCCTGGGCGACATGGCGGCTGAGCTCTTCGGGCGACATGCCCTGCTGCTGGGCGGTCTGCCGCAGCGTCCCCGGATCGACGACGCGCTGAATGTCCGTGCCCGATATGCTCTGGTTCGCACCCCGGCCGATCCAGGACTGGACCTGCTGGCCGAGGCCGTTGCTGGACAGATGGGAGATGATGTCCTGCATCCCCTTGCCCCCGAACAGCTTCTGGATGGTGGCCAGGCCGCCCTCCTGCCCCTGCTGGCCGCCGATTTTGCTGAGAATGTCTTGCACGCCCATAATCCCTCCCCCGTGCGAGGCGTTTCCGCAACGCTAATTCCCGCCTGATCCTCCGGTTACACTCGCCGCAGGGCCGGGCTGTCACAGGCCGACCAGCGTCGCCATCTGCGCGACCGCGTGCTCGAACAGGGCGTCGGCGGGTTCGAACGACCCCACGAACTGGCCGAACAGCTCGAAGCTGATCATGCCGAACAGCTGCGTCCAGGCGATCACGGCCCGCACCAGCATGTCCGCCGGCACCGCGAGGGCACGGTCCGCGCCGTCCGGGGCGCCCGCGGCGTCCGGGGCGAGAGCGGCGTCCGGGGCGAGAGCGGCGTCCGGGGCGAGAGCGGCGGACAGCGCCGCCGACAGCGCCGCGGCCTGGGCGGCGAGCGCGCCGCCGGGGGCGGCGGGCGCGCCGTTGGAGGCCGGGGGCGCGCCGGCGCCTGCCGGAGGCGAGCCGCCGGGGGCGGCGGGCGCGCCGGCGGAGGCCGGGGGCGCGCCGCCCGCCGCGTCCCGCAGGATCGAGACGAACGCCAGCGGCACCCGGCTGGCCGGGCCGACCGTCGCCTCCGGTGCCCGGTACCCGGGGACCGGCGAGCCGTAGATCAGCGCGTACTCGTGCGGGTGCGCCAGCGCCCAGGCGCGGATGGCGCGGCAGGCGGCTGCCCACCTGTCGCGGGGGCCCGGCCCGGACCCGGCGACGGCGGCCTCCGCCGCGGACCCGACGGCGTTGTAGGCGTCGATGATCAGCGCGGTCAGCAGGTCGTCCCGGCTCGGGAAATACCGGTACAGCGCCGAGGACACCATGCCGAGCTCGCGCGCCACCGCGCGCAGCGACAGCCCGTCCGCCCCCGCCTCGGCGAGCTGGCGCCGCGCCTCCTGCTTGATCTCGCGGGTCAGCTCGGCACGGGCACGCTCGCGCGCGGTCGAAGCTCTCATGACAGCCTCCATTCGAGATCGGCGGACAAAAACGAGAGCACTGATCTTGACATAGAGCCGTGCTTCGTGTTCACTGATCTTAGTTGAGATCAGTGCTCTCGCAAAGCGCGGGGGCCGAGTCCACGGAGGAAGCGATGGACACCCGTTACGTCACCCCGGGCCGCGGCACGAAGATGTTCAACGCCGCCGTCGCCGGGCTCACCAAGCTGGGCGTGTCCGTCTGGGGCTCCCGCGTTCTGTACGTGCGGGGCCGCAACACCGGCGAGTGGCGCAGCACCCCGGTGAACCTGCTGACGTTCAACGGCAACCGGTACCTGGTCGCCCCGCGCGGCACCACCCAGTGGGTGCGCAACCTGCGCGCCGCGGACGGGCGCGGCGAACTCCACCTCGGCCGCCGGGCCGAGCCGTTCCGCGCGGCCGAACTCGGCGACGACGCCAAGCCGGAGGTGCTGCGCGCCTACCTCAGGCGCTGGAAGATGGAGGTCGGCGTCTTCTTCGGCGGCGTGGGCCCGGACGCGAGCGAGGAAAAGCTCCGCGAGATCGCGCCCGGCTACCCCGTGTTCCGTATCGAGCCGGCCGGGCGGCCCGAGCGGGCCGGCTAGGGCACCGCGAAGCCGGCCGCGAGCTTGTCCATGAGCGCGTCGATCCTGCCGTCGGTCGCCTGCCGCGAGGCGTCCGCCAGGTGCCAGTCCGCGATCTCGCGGGCGCCCCGCTCGAACGGGACCACGGCGTGCCATCCCGGCACGACCGAGCGCAGCTTGGAGTTGTCGAACACCATCGAGTGCGCCTTGTCCCCGAGCAGCCCGGCCCCCCATTCGGGGTCGGCCGCGGCGATGGCGTCCGACGGCACGTGGACGATCCGCGCCCTCACCCCCAGCGCGGCCGCGAGGGCGTGCGCGATCTGGTCCCAGGTCAGGAAGTCGTCGGACGTGATGTGGAACGCCTCGCCGAGGGTCCTGGGGTGGGCGAGCAGCGGCACGAACCCGCGGGCGAAATCGGTGCTGTGGGTCACCGTCCACAGTGACGTCCCGTCCCCGTGCACGATCACCGGCCGGCCGGCGAGCATCCGGGCGAGGGCCGTCCACCCGCCGGGCAGGACCGTCTTGGTCGCGTCATAGGTGTGCGACGGCCGCACGATCGTCACCGGGAAGTCGTCCTCGCGGTACTTTCTGACCAGCAGGTCCTCGCAGGCGATCTTGTCCCGCGAGTACTGCCAGAACGGGTTCTTGAGCGGGGCCGACTCGGTGACCGGCAGCCGGGCCGGCGTCTGGTAGGCCGACGCGGAGCTGATGAACACGTACTGCCCGGTGCGGCCGGCGAAGATGCCGATGTCGCTGCGGACGTGCTCGGGGGTGAACGCCACCCAGTCCACGACCGAATCGAAGTCCAGGTTCCCGATCGCATCCCGAACGGACGCGGGGTTCCTCACATCCGCCCGCAGCTCGCGGACGCCGGCCGGCAGCGGCCGCACGGCGGAGCGCCCGCGGTTGAGGGCGTACAGGTCGATGCCGGCGTCGACGGCCTGGCGCGCGCACGCGGACGAGATGACACCGCTGCCGCCGATGAAGAGAACCTTGAGCCTGCCCACGCCCCTACCCTACGAGGCCGGCCGCGGGGTTCCGCACAGGCGGTGCGGGGGCGGGGAGGATGCCGGGTACGTTCGGGATATTCGAAGGGCTTGATGCGGACAGCGGCCGGGGCAGGGGGAGAATGATCTTATGTACGGGAGCCTGGCGTACCAGGGGTACGCGGCCCGGGACCGGACCCGGACGCTGTTCGGGCAGACGATGGGGCTGGTCGCGGTCACGGCGGGGTTCTTCGCGCTGGGCGCGTACGCCGGCCGGAACCTGTCGCACGGGGTGGCGATCGGCGCGTACATCGTGGCGTTCCTATGCCTGCTGGCCATGAACTTCACCGTCCGCCGCTCGGCGGCGGCCTCGACGGCGCTGCTGTTCGTGTTCGGCGTGCTGATCGGGGTCGCGACCTCGCCGGTGCTCGTCTACTACGCCGACACGAACCCGCGGATCCTGTGGCAGGCGGGCGGCGCGACGGCGCTGTTCGTCGCGGCGTTCGGGGCCGCCGGGTA
>DATGLH010000167.1:0-15294 GCA_035294225.1 Trebonia sp. | reverse complement strand
TCGGCGAGATCAGGGCCGGCACCCGGTCCGGGGTGTCGCCCTGGCTGGCCCGGTCGCCGATGGCGTCCGGGTGGCTGGCGGGCACCCGCCAGCGGGTGTGCCTGGAGATGGCCTCCTTGCCCACGGCCGCCAGCTCGGCGCGGGAGTTGACGGCGCGGTCGTCGATGGCCTGCCGCACGTCGTCCTTGCCCCAGCCGGCCTCGGCGAACGCCTGGGAGTGCTCCGGGCCGAGGACCACCAGCGCGCTGCTCGTCTCGTGGATGAGAGCACCGGTGCGGCGGATGGTGTTCGCGAGGCCGAGCGCGAGCTGCTCAGGCGCCCGGGTGTGGCGGCTCTCCATGTGCACGCAGGACCTGATGACCAGCGCGGTCACCGCGCTGTCGGCTGGGTCGAGGCCGTATTCGACGTGCAGCGGCGCCCACGGGGACTCTTCCTCGTTCTCCGCGATGCAGGCGGAGTACTTCGCCAGCGTGCCCTGGGCGGCCTGGTCGGGCTGGTGCGGGTGCAGGCCGAAGACGCTGATGCAGGCGAGCCTGATCGCCCGGCCGATGGTCGCGTTAGCCCGGAATCCCGAGCCGAAGACGTTACCCTGGCTGTTCAGGCCGATCTGGCCGCGGACCGGGCCGTTGACGATCAGCAGCGGCGCCGTGCCCGTGGTGGACTGCCAGATCCCCCGCTTCGGGTACGGTTCCCTGGCGATGGCCTCCCAGGCCGCGACCACGACGGGGAAGTACTCCGGCCGGCAGCCGGCCATGGCCGCGTTGATGGCGGCGAGCCGGACCGTGCACTCCCGGTTCAGGTGCGGCACCGCGAAGAGCACCTCCTCCGGGTCGCGGCTGGTGGCGGCGAGGAACTCGCTCAGGGACGACTCGGTGACCGGGACCACGGGGAGCCCGTCGGTCCACCCCTGGCCGGCGTAGAACTCCATGGCCGCGCGGATCTCCGCGGCGTCGGCCAGCGGCCCGTCGATGGCTATGCTCACTGCTGCTTTCCTCCTCAGGCCGCCGCGCCGATGATGCGCAGCACGTCCGGCAGCACGTCTTGGACGCGCTCTCTCAGCTCGGTGGCGCCGAGGCTGGCCACGGGATGGCGCACGGCGATGAACTCGAAGCCGGGGAAGCCCTGGATTCTCGCCATAGCGCGGGCCGGCAGCAGGAAGGAGTCCGAGACGACGCTGACGGCCGGCACCCCCGCCCGTTCGAAGAGGATCCCGTCGGCCACGGTGGCGGCGCTGCACGAGCCGCAGTCCCCCACCGCCGTGATGACCAGGTCGCAGTCGGCGGCGATCTGGTCAAGCAGGTCCGCCTTCACCGGGGTGCCGAAGTAGTCCTTGGTGTAGGGACGAAGCTCGCCGATGTCGTAGCGGTCCTTGAGTTCCGCGGCGATCTCCGCCAGCAGCACCTCGGCGTTGGGCTTGGTGGTGCCGAGCAGCCCGACCGTCAGCCCGCGGAGGCTGGCCGGCCAGGGTGCGAGGCTGCCGCTGCCCGTGTCCTTGCCGGAGCCTGTGGGGTTGAGTAGCTTCTCACGCACTGTCATGTGGGTAAAAATCGCGCTACATTCCCAGGACGACCACCCTCCTTTCCGCATACCGGAAGGAGTGATCGCGATGACGGGGCGGCTGAACGGCGGTCCGTGCTCGGGCGGGCGCTGCGGATCCTGGACGCCGTCAGGGACGGCGGCGGCGGGCTAAGCCTGTCGGAGATCAGCCGCCGCACCGGGGTCCCCGCTGACCACGGCGCACCGGATCGCGAGCGAACTGCACGAATGGGGCGCGCTCGAGCGCGACGCGTCCGGCGCTTACCATATCGGGCTGCGGCTGTGGGAGCTGGCGACGGTCGCCCCCCGGTCCGTGGGCCTGCAGCGCGTCGCCCTGCCGTTCATGCAGGACCTGTTCGAGACGACGCACCGCGGGGTGCACCTGGCCATCAGGGAGAAGGACCAGGTGGTCATCGTCGAGCGCTTCCTGTCGCCGGAAACGGCCACCGACCGGGCCCAGGTGGGGGCGCGCTACGAACTGCATGCCACCGCGATTGGGCTGGTCCTGCTCGCGCATGCGCCGCGCTCCCTGCAGGAGGAGGTGCTCACCGGGCCGCTGGTGCCGCCGAGCTGGCATCCTCCGATCACCGAGCGGGAACTGCGGCGGACGCTGGCCCATGTCAGGCGCTCTGGCTACGCGGCCACGCCGGTCCGGCGGGAGTACCTCTCGGTCGCGGCACCCGTCTGCGGGCCGGCCGCGGCGGTCGTCGCCGCGATCTCGCTGATCCTGCCGATCACCGAGCCCTACGGGCCGAGGCTGGCGCACCTGCGGGCCACGGCGCGCGGGATCTCGCGCGCCCTGGGCGGCCCTGCGGGCCGGGCGGCAGGCCAGTGAGGCCCGGGACACCATCCGCCCGGCCGGCCGGGCCGCGGGCGAGCGCTCCTTCCCGCTGACACGCTGGGGGGCGAGGCGCCCGGCTGGCGAGCGACGGCGGCAACAGCCCGTTCGATCCGCGGCGGACCATGACGCCCGCGGGCGGTGTCCGGAAGATGATCGCGGGCGGATCGATACCCGGCGGCCGTGCCGGCCGTTGGCAGGGCCGCCGCTCGCTGCCGCGGGCAGCGGACGGGCGGCTGATGCTGGCGGCGGGCCGGGGCGGTGCCCCGGCGGCCAGCGGCGGCGGGAACGTGCCGCACCGCGAGGCTGTTAACGCCATCACGTTGCAGCTGGCTAACATGCGCATTAGCGTTCCTGTCATGGAGCCTGAAGACGGCGACGCGGGGCCCGGCGGTCCCCGGGACGGCATCGCAGCGGAGATCCGCCAGTTCTGGGACGCCGACGCGGCCACCTACGACCACTCCCCCTCGCACTACCCCCAGCGCCCGCAGGAGCGGGCCGCCTGGGCGGCCGCCCTGCGCCGGCTGCTGCCCGCCCCGCCCGCCGCCGTGCTCGACATGGGCGCCGGAACCGGGTTCCTGTCGCTGCTGCTCGCCGCCCAGGGGTACGAGGTGACCGCCGCGGACATCTCACCCGGCATGCTCGCGCGGCTGCGGGACAAGGCCGCCGGCCAGGGTCTTCCCATCCGCGTCACCGAGACAGACGCGGCGCATCCGCCGGACGGGAATTTCGCCGCGGTGGTTGAGCGGCACCTCATCTGGACGCTGCCCGACCCCGCGGGCGCGCTGGCGGCATGGCGGGCCGCCGCCCCGGAGGGCCGCCTCGTGCTGATCGAGGGCAGCTGGAGCGGGCGCGGTACCTCCGGCCCGGACCGGCTGCGGCACCACGCCCGCGTCCTGGCCAATCTGGTCAGGCGCCCTGAGCCGGATCACCACGGCCACTACAGCGACCGCATGAACGCCGCCCTGCCCTACCACGGCGGGCTGACACCGGACGAGGCCGTCGCGCTGGTCGAGGCCAGCCCGTGGGGACGGGCGCGGATCGAGCGGCTGCGCGATGTGGAGTGGGCGGTGGCCGACGGCGGGGGACTGCTCGGCAGCCTCCTCGGCACCCACCCCCGGTGGGCCGTGGTCGCCGGGGACTGACGGTCACTGGCGCCGCACCGGGCGGATGGGGGCCTGGTGGCGGGATCCCCGGGCGTGCCGGGTCTGGGGCCGCCGGGCAGCCCGGCGGCCTGCTGCCCGGCGGGCAGCAGGCCGGCGACGGGCTGGCGGGCTACCCGGCCGCGGGCCTAGCCCCGGCCGGGGCGTCGCGCAGGCCGAGGCGCAGGTGCTCGGCGTGGTAGACGGCCTCGTCAAGCAGCATCGCGACGTGGCTGTCATACAGCGCGTAGATGACCGCCCGGCCGCTGCGCTGCCCGGACACCAGCCCGAGGTGGCGCAGTATCCGCAGCTGGTGCGAGACCGCCGACTGCTCCATCTCCACCGCTGCCGCCAGCTCCGTCACGCTCGCCGGGCCCTGCCGCAGCCGGGCCAGGATCCGCAGCCGGCTCGGCGTCGCCAGCGCCTGGAGGGTAGCGGCCACGGCGACGGCCGTCTCCTCGTCGATGCGCGCGGGCGGGGTATCACGCCCGCGGACGCCGTGGCCCATGCCCGCCATGCTAGCAGCGGCCCGACACATGAATTCCTCTTCATATGATCCGCTATTCTCGGGGCGTGACCGATACGTCCAGGAGGCGGCAGCCGCACGACGAGGCCGCGCACCGCCGTGACGCCAGCAGGGCCGTGGCCCTCTCGGCGGCGGGACTCGCCGCGACCGGGCTCGCCGAGCTGGCCCTCGCGCTGCTAACCGGGTCGGTGGCCCTGCTCGGCGACGCGATCCACAACCTGTCGGACGTGTCGACCTCCGCGGTCGTCTTCCTCGGCTTCTGGATCTCGAAGCGCCCGCCGGACCGGGCGTTCCCGCACGGCTACGAGCGAGCCGAGGACCTGGCCGGGCTCGGCGTCGCCCTGGTCGTCTGGGCCAGCGCCGCCTTCGCCGGCTACGAGAGCTACCGCAAGCTCACCGGCCACGGCGCCACCACCGACCTGTGGCTCGGCATGGCCGGCGCGGCGCTCGGCATCGCCGGCAACCAGGCCGTCGCCGTCTTCAAGCGCCGCGCCGGCCGCCGGATCGGCTCTCTCACCTTGCTCGCCGAGGCGAAGCACTCCTGGCTCGATGCCATGTCCTCCCTCGGCGCCCTCGCCGGCCTCGCCCTCGTCGCCGCCGGGCTCCGCTGGGGCGACCCCGTCGCCGGCCTCGCCGTCACCGCGTTCATCTGCCACGTCGGCTACGAGGTCACCAGGGAACTCAGCAGGCACCTCATGGACGGCGTCGATCCCGGCGACCTCCATGCGGCCGAGGATGCCGCCGCGACCGTGCCCGGAGTGCGCTCGGCACAGGCCACAGGCCGCTGGATGGGCCGCACCCTCGCCCTCGACGTCGAGGTGCACGCCGACAGCGGCCTGCCGCTCGCCGCCGCCGACCAGATCAGCAGGCAGGTCGAGAAGGCCGTGCTCGCCAGCGTCCCAGCCGCACGCCGCGTCCACGCCCACGCCCACGCCGCGAGCGCCCCGGCCCGGTGAGCCAAGGCCGGGACTGGCCACCGCACGGGCACAGGCTGCAGGGGCGGCCCGGCGGCGGGCGAGGCCGGGCGAGGGCGCCTTCCGCGGCGCCGCCGGCCGGGAACTATCCGGGCTGCGGGCGCCTGACGGGGCCGCGCGGCGCCGGGTGTGCCGACGGCGGCGGGACGACCGGCCCGATGTCACCGTCTGGCGCCTCGTCCAGGTCGACGATGACCGGCGCGTGATCGCTCGGCGCGGTGCCCTTGCGCGCCTTGCGATCCACCCATGCCGCGCGCGCCCGGGCTGCTACCGTGGCGCTGGCCAGGATCAGGTCTATCCGCATCCCGAGATCCTGGTGGAACATGCCCGCCCGGTAGTCCCAGTAGGTGAACACCCGGCTGTCCGGCCAGCGGTCCCGTACCACGTCCCGCAGGCCGAGCGCCTGCAATTCGGCGAGTGCGGCCCGCTCCGGCGGCGTGACGTGCGTCCGCCCGGCGTAGGCGGCCGGGTCGAACACGTCCGCGTCAGCGGGCGCGATGTTCATGTCTCCGCAGACCAGCACCGCCTCCGGGGCGGCCGCCACCGCGTCCCTGAGCGCAGCGAGCCACGCGAGCTTATAGCGGTAGTGCGCTGAGCCCGGCTCCCTGCCGTTCGGCACGTAGACCGAATACACCCGGATGCCGCCGCAGGACGCGGAGACCGCCCGTGCCTCGGGCCCGGGGAAGCCGGGCTCGTCCGGCAGCCCGGTGACCACGTCGCCGAGCCCGGCCCTGGACAAGATGGCAACGCCGTTCCACCGAGCCTGCCCGTGGACGGCGGACGCATATCCCCGGGCCGCGAGTTCGGCGCCGAGCAGTCCGGTAAACGCCGCACGGGTGACCTTGATCTCCTGCAGGCACACCACGTCCGGCCGCCGTTCGTCCAGCCACGGCAGCAGCCGCGGAACCCGCTGCCTGACCGAGTTGACGTTCCACGTCGCGACCCGCACCGGTCCACGATAGCTGTCGCCTCATACGCCGCCTGCTACCCACACGCCGCGGCCCGGCTTGCCGACGCCGGGGAGCCCGCCGCGGGAGAACCGCGCAGCGGGCCGGAAGTCCCGGGCAGGCGGGACTTCGGTCCATTGCCCGCGCCCGCCGGTCGGCCGAGCCTATGGGCAGGCCAGCAGCGGATTTCTGGAATGGGGCATTGGCATGACGACGGCAAGGCAGCCTATTCCCGGGACGACGATCTTCGACGGCGGCCAGGCCCGGAAGGGCTACGCGCTGAACAAGATGTGCATGTCCTTCAACGACGCGGCCAACCGGGCGGAGTTCCTGCGGGACGAGGACGCGTACTGCGCGCGGTATGGCCTGACCCCCGAGCAGCGGGAAGCCGTCAGGCACCGGAACGTGCCCGAGCTGATCGCCGCCGGGGGCAACGTGTACTACCTGGCGAAGCTCGCCGGGATCTTCGGACTCGACGTGCAGGACATCGGCGCCCAGCAGACCGGGGTTTCCAAGGCGGAGTTCCAGGCCAGGCTGCTGGCCGAGGGACAAGAGCGGTAAGGACGATAGAAATGGCCAAGATCATCGGCTGTATCACGACGTCGCATGTGCCGGCGATCGCCAGGGCCATAGCCGAGGGCCAGCAGGAGGAGCCGTACTGGAAGCCGTGGTTCGACGGGTTCAAGCCGGTGCACCGCTGGCTGGCGGAGGCCAGGCCGGACGTCGCGGTGATCGTCTACAACGACCACGGGCTGAACTTCTTCCTCGACAAGCTGCCGACCTTCGCGATCGGCGCGGCGCCGGAGTACCGCAGCGCGGACGAGGGCTGGAACATCCCGACGACGGCGCCGTTCGAAGGGGACCCGGCGCTGTCCTGGCACGTGATCGACAGCGTCGTCGCCGAGGACTTCGACGTGACGATGTGCCAGGAGATGGCCGTCGACCACGCGGTGTGCAACCCGATGTCGCTGCTGTGGCCGGGCGGCGGGGAATGGCCGGTGCGCATCGTGCCGGTGGAGATCAACACGATCCAGTTCCCGCTGCCGTCGGCGGCGCGCTGCTACAGGCTCGGTGAGGCGATCGGCCGGGCGGTCGCCTCCTATCCCGAAGACCTGCGCGTCGTGGTGATCGGCACCGGCGGGCTGTCCCACCAGCTCGACGGCGAGCGGGCCGGGTTCATCAACAGGGAATTCGACCGGGAGTTCATGGCCAGCCTGACCGCCGACCCCACGTGGGCGACGCGGTATTCCACGCTTGAGCTGGTCGAGCGGGCCGGCAGCCAGGGCATCGAGCTGATCTTGTGGCTGACCGCGCGCGCGGCCCTCGGCCCCGGCGGCGTGCGCGAGGTCGCGGCCAACTACCACGTACCGATCTCCAACACGGCAGCCGGCATGATGCTGCTGGAACCGGCGGCGGGATGAAGGGAAACGACGGAATGAGGATCTGCGTCGCGGGCGAGGGCGCCATCGGGCACAGGCACCTGGACGCGCTGGCCCGCATCCCGGGGGTCCAGGTGGACACGCTGGTCGGCGGCGACGCCGCCGGCACGTCCGCGACGGCCGCCGAGTACGGGATCGGCCGCTGGACGCTCGACCTCGCCGAGCCCCTCGCGCGCGGCGACGTGCAGGCCGTCATCCTGGCCACCCCGACGCAGCTGCACGCCAGCCAGGCCGAGCAGGTGCTGCGGGCCGGAAAGCACGTGCTCGTCGAGATCCCGGTGGCCGACAACCTCGCGGACGCGCGGCGGCTGGCGCGGGTGCAGGCGGAGACCGGCCGGGTCGCGATGGCCGCGCACACCCGCCGGTTCAACCCCGGCCACCAGTGGATCCGCCAGCGCATCGCCGCCGGCGAACTGCGGCTCCAGCACCTGGTGGCGCAGACCTTCTTCTTCCGGAGAACGAACATGAACGCGCTCGGCAAGCCGCGCTCGTGGACCGACCACCTGCTCTGGCACCACGCCTGCCACACGGTGGACCTGTTCCAGTACCAGACCGGCGAGATCGCCGACCCGGTGTTCGCGCTGCAGGGGCCGCCGCACCCGGAGCTGGGCATCGCCATGGACATGTCCATCGGGCTGAAGGCGCCGGCGTCCGGCGCGCTGTGCACGCTGGCCCTGTCCTTCAACAACAAGGGACCGTTCGGCACGTTCTTCCGCTACATCTGCGACAACGGCACCTACATCGCCCGCTACGACGACCTCGTCGACGGCGATGAGAACCCGGTCGACCTGTCCGGGGTGGCGGTGTCCGCGGACGGGATCGAGCTGCAGGACCGGGAGTTCCTCGCGGCGATCGCCGAGGGCCGCGAGCCCAACGCCAGCGTCGAGAAGGTGCTGCCCGCGATGGCGACCCTCGACCGGCTGCAGAAGCACATGGGGTGACCGCGGGGACCGCGCGTACGTTCGGGATAATCCTCCCCCGGCCGGCGGTGACACGCCGCTGCCCCCGGCGCGGCGCTCGCGGCCGCCCGCCTCAAACCCGCCGCCGGGCCAGGGCCGCGGTGACCACATGGCGCATGCCGGAAAACGGACATCAGTACCTTGATCTCCGGCACGCCCCTAGCCCGGGAAAGCCTCCGCGCTCTCCCGGGCCGGGCCCGCCGCCCGGGCCTGCGCCTCCTCGATCACCCGCTCGGCGGCGGCGCGGTCCTGCCAGCCGCGGACGTCGGTGGACTTGCCCGGCTCCAGTTCCTTGTAGATGTCGAAGAAATGCCCGATCTCGGCGGTGAGGTGGGGAGGCACGTCGCCGAGATCGCGGACACGGGCCAGCCGCGGGTCGCCCGAGGGCACGGTGAGCACCTTGGCGTCCGGGCCTCTCTCATCGAGCATCCAGAACACCGCGACCGGGCGGACGGTTATCAGGCAGCCGGGGAACGCCGGCTCGTCCAGCCAGACCAGCGCGTCCAGGGGGTCGCCGTCCTCGGCCAGCGTGCCGGTGATGAGCCCGTAGTCGAGCGGATAGACCGTCGAGGTGAACAGCATGCGGTCCAGCCGGATCCGTCCCGTCCTGGGATCCATCTCGTATTTGTTCCGCGATCCCTGCGGGGTCTCAACGATGACATCGATATCCATATCCGGCTCCCTCGGCGGGTCCAGCGTATTACAGGTCTTCGGTCCGCGTCAGGTTTACCGCTGCGGCCTGTCGCTCATACCGCGGACATATGGCGTTCAGCCCGCGGCCGCCGTTCGGACTCCGCGCGCCGGATGCCCGGACCGGCTAGCGCGCGTCCCTGCCCGGCCCGCGTCCCCTGGCGCCCGGCCCGCGTCCCCTGGCGCGCAGCACGCCGTCCAGCCACTTCAGCGCGGCATCGCCCGGCGGGGTCTGGCACCATGCCCCGGCCGGGGCCGGAACGCCGCCGCAGAAGGGCAGGTGCCCCGGCGGCTTCGGCCCTCCCGCGGCACGCGGCTTCCCCGGCTCACTCCCGAACGCCAGCGCCGCCAACTCTCGCATCGCAGCCACCTCCTCAGCCCATACCCACGATATAACGCGAAACCCCGGGAGACGGGAGCCCGCCCCGCGCCTGCCCGTTTCACCCTGCCCGTTTCACAACGCGCCCGCGCAATGCCCGGCGCGCGCAGTTCATGACTTTACGTCATCGGAGTTATACAGGATGCTCATTGGACGCATAATTCGATAGCGCATTCACTGGGTGCGAAGCGACCGTCACGCACAGGAGGAGCCCTATCCGTTGCAGACAGCACCCCGCCCGCCGGCCCCGCCCACGGCTGCCGTGACCGCGCGGCGCCCCGGCTGAGCATGGAGAAGACCGCACCAGGCGCGTTGCGCATCATGCGGAACGGCCGCCGGCTGATCTGGGCACGCGAGAAGCTGTTCGCCGACGGCGCCCGGCCGGGTCCGCTGCGGGCGGAGATCGCGTCTTCCTGGCGGCGCTCGATGGCATACGGACTGCGCCCGGACCGGTTCAGCGTGCCGCGCGCCGAGACAGCGCACGCCAGCATGCTGAGCCTGGCGGCGGCCCCCGTCGCCGACGCGGTCAGCGGCGACCTCGCGGGCACGGGCGTGAGCCTGTTCGTGTCCGACCACGAGGCCTGCATCGTCGACCGCAGGGCGCCCGACGCGTCCCTGCGCGCCAGGCTCGATCGACTCTGCCTCGCGCCGGGCTTCCGCTACGGCGAGGAGGACGTGGGCACGACCGCGATCTCGGTCGCGCTGAGCCGGCAGGAGCCGGCCCTCGTGGCGGAGGGCGAGCACTACGCGGACACGCTGACCCACATGGTCTGCGCCGCCGCGCCGGTCACCGACCTGCGGACCGGCCGGGTTCGCGGCACGGTCGCGCTCGCCGCCACGGCGGAGACCGCCAGCCCGCTGATGATCGCGTTCGTCAAGCACGCCGCGCGGGAAGTCGAGCAGCGGCTCATCGGCGCCGCCGCGTGCGCCGACCGCGCGCTGCTCGAACGGTTCCTCCGGGTCCGGCGGCAGGCGAGGGGACCGCTGGCGGCCGTCAGCGCGCGTGCCATGCTCACCAACACCGCCGCCGTCGCGGTCGTCAGCCAGGCCGACCGGGCGCTGCTGTGGGAGTGGGCGTCCGGCGCGCTGCACGCGGTGGACCACGCTACGTCCCGGCTGCGCCTGTCCGGCGGGCAGACCGTGACGGTCCGGGCCAGCCGGGTCGACGACAACGACATCTCGGCGGGAGCGCTGCTGTACCTGGCGCCGGAGACGGATCCGGCCGGGGAGCCGCCCGCGGTGCGCGGCCCGGGGCCGGCCTGGGACAGCCTTACCCCCGCCGAGCGCATCGTCGCGGCCGTCATCGCCGAGGGCGCCACTAACCGCGAGGCGGCCGCCAGGCTATACCTCTCGCGGCACACGATCGACTACCACCTGCGGCAGATCTTCCGCAAGCTGGGCGTGGCCTCCCGGGTCGAGCTGACCCGGGTCGTGGTAGCGCACACGGCGCGCGGATAAGGCGCGGGCGCGCCGGGCGCGCAGCGCGCGCCGTTCCTCCGCGGCGGCACCGCCCCAGACGCCGAGTTCCCGCCCCGTGGCGAGCGCCCAGTCAAGGCACGGGTTGCGCACCGGGCAGCCGGCGCACACCTGCTTGGCCCGCTCGGCCTGGGCCGACGCGGCCCTGCCGGCGCCGGCCGGAAAGAAGAGCTTGGGATCGGCGTGCCTGCACGCGGCATGGGCACGCCAGTTCGCAGTCACCGGTGCGGCACTGCGCTGGGGCGGAATGTAGGGAATGGTCATGCGTCCCCCGTTCACTGCCTTCCCCGCCAGCCTGCGGCGCCCGGCCCCGTCAGCACATCCCGTATCCGCGTAGTTCTTTCCCGGTAAAGTCCCAGTTCAATACCCTAAACGGGACCGGCCCGGCCCCGCGGCGGCGGCCGCCGGAACCGAGGCTCGCCGGCCGGGCGGAGACACAGGTCACCGGCCTTACCCGGCTTCGCCGGGAGGCTGGCTATACCGTTTCCCCGCCCTCGTTCTCCTCCGTCTGGAGGAACTCCTCGATGGCGAGCGCCATCGACAGGTCTCCGGGCTGCAGCCCTTCCGCTGACCCAGGCGGGCTGGCCGGGTTGATCTTCACGAACTTCGGGAGCGCCGGCTCCTCCCAGAGGACCTTCCGCCGCCGGGTGACCCAGCGTCTTATCGCGACCATGGCGGACGGCTACCCCGGATTGCCCGGTTTATGCGCCCGGCGGCCCGGCGCTGGCCGGGATCACGCTGGGCGTGCGCGCCACAGCGGTGTTCTGCCGCCCGCCGCCCTGCTGTGGTCCGTCCTGCTCCGCAGGCGCCGCCGCGGGGCCCGCGGCGGCGCCTGCGGCGTTCAGTAGTAATAGGGGAACCGTGACCAGTCAGGGGCACGCTTCTCCAGGAAAGCGTCCCGGCCCTCGACCGCCTCATCGGTCATGTAGGCGAGCCTGGTGGCTTCCGCCGCGAACACCTGCTGGCCGACGAGCCCGTCGTCGATGAGGTTGAACGCGTACTTCAGCATCCGCTGCGACGTGGGGCTCTTGGCGTTGACCTTGGCCGCCCACTCCAGCGCGACGGTCTCCAGGTCGGCGTGCGGCACGACCGCGTTGACCATGCCCATCCGCCACGCCGCCTCGGCGTCGTAGGCCTCGCCGAGAAAGAAGATCTCCCTGGCGAACTTCTGGCCGACCTGGCGGGCCAGGTAGGCCGAGCCGAAGCCCCCGTCGAAGCTGCCGACGTCGGCGTCGGTCTGCTTGAAGCGGGCGTGCTCGCGGCTGGCGAGGGTGAGGTCGCAGACGACGTGCAGGCTGTGGCCGCCGCCCGCCGCCCAGCCGGGGACCACGCAGATGACGACCTTCGGCATGAACCGGATCAGCCGCTGGACTTCCACGATGTGCAGGCGACCGCTGCGCGCCGGATCGACGGCGCCGGCCGTGTCGCCGTCGGCGTACTTGTACCCGTCACGCCCGCGGATGCGCTGGTCGCCTCCTGAGCAGAACGCCCACCCGCCGTCCTTCGGCGACGGTCCGTTGCCGGTCAGCAGCACGCATCCGACATCGCTGGACATCCGGGCATGGTCCAGGGCGAGGTACAGCTCGTCGACCGTATGGGGGCGGAAGGCGTTGCGGACCTCGGGCCGGTTGAAGGCGACGCGGACGGTTCCCGAGTCGACGGCACGGTGATAGGTGATGTCGGTGAAGGCGAACCCCTCGACGGCACGCCACCGGTCGGGGTCGAAGATCTCAGAGACCATGAGCCGATTGTGGCCGGCCCGGATCAGCGTCCCGCGGGCTGGGTGACGTGCGCCAGCCGCTGCGCGGCGCATGCCGTCGGCCAGACCGGGCACGCCCGCGTGCCGCCGGCGTGCCGGGCGGCCATCGCGGCGCCGATCAGGGCCATGGTGATAGCCAGCCACAGTGCCAGCGTCCGCTGCGCCCAGCTCAGCCGCTGGCGCGGGCGCATGCTCTCCCGGGCCGGCATGTCCTCGCCGGCGGTCAGCCGGGAAAAGCAGGCCAGCATCGCGGCCAGCCCGGGATCCGAGCTGGCGAGCTGGTCCTCGATAGCAGCCAGGGCCTGCCGGTCCCGCTCGCTCAGGCTCATCGCCCTCATCTCCGCTCCACGTGCGGCGCGCCGCGGCGGCCCGCCCGGATCGGCCATGCCCCGCCGGGCATCCGGATCGCCGCACCGCCATCCGCTGAGATATCTCTATCGTAACGCGATATGTTTGCCGAGGGGGCACTGGCCGGGCGGAGGGGCACTGGCCGGGCGGAGGGGCACCGGCCGGGGCCGAGGGGGCACCGGCCGGGGCGGCCGCGCCGACGGTGGCCGCCTAGCGCCGGGCGCGCATGACCCAGCGGACGCCGCCGACGATCGCATGGCCGGCCGCCGGGACCAGCACCGGCCTGGCGACGTGGAGCCGTGGCAGCCGCAGCTCCCGCCGGGCCCAGCCGGGGAGTTCGGCGATCGCCGCCGCCGCCAGGACCGCGTACGGGCCGCGTGCCAGCAGCGGGAGCGGCGGGTTCCACACCAGGAACCGGGCTGCTTCCAGGGCCTGCGGCGTCGCGCGCAGCTCGGGCCGGTACTCGCCGATGGCGGCGGCGAGTTCTCCCCGCGTGCGCGGCGGGTCGGGCACCCCCAGGGCCATCGCGATGCGGGCGGCGTCGGCGACATAGCCGTCGCACCCGGCGCCATCGAGCGGCTGTGCGCCATAGCGCTGATGACAGCGAAGGAAGCTGTCGGTTTCCGCCACGTGCACCCAGCGCAGCAGCCGCGGGTCGTCGGCCCGGTACGGCTGGCCGTCCGGGCCAGTGCCGGTGATGTGCCGGTGGACACGGCGGACGCGGTCGACGGCGCGCTGGGCGTCGGCGGCGGTTCCGTACGTGGTGGCGGCCAGGAAGGTGCTGGTCCGTTGCAGCCGGCCCCATGGGTCGCGGCGGTAGTCGGAGTGCTGCGCGACGGCGATCATCGCCTGCGGGTGCAATGACTGCAACAGCAGCGCGCGGAGCCCGCCGACGAACATCGCGGCGTCACCGTGCACGCGCCGGATCGGGCGGTCGGGCGCGAACCATCGCGGCCCCGGCGCGGCGTTGAAACGTGCCCGGTTAGCCGGCCCCTCGGGGCCGGCGACGCGGGCGAAGAGCGCGTCGCCGAGGCGCCGCCGCAGCGCGTCCAGGCGCGCGGCCACCGGCGGCGGCATGGCCGCGCCGTCCAGGCCCGGCAGGCGGAACACCGGTGCAGCGCTCATTCCCGCCCTCCCGCGATACCCTCCGCCGCGGACCGCGGTCCCCTCCCGCGGTCCCCTCCCGCGATCAGCCTCGCATACCAGCCTAACGGCGTGCCCGTGCAGAGGATCCCTGCCCGGGGGGACCCGCTTCCGGCCAGCCGTCAGCGAAGATGAGGCCGCCGAGACGTCGACGGCGCGCCCGGATCTCAGGGGACCAGGCACCGTATCTCACCGCTAACCGTTACACCCTCGGCAAGAACGGGAACTGGTCGCGCGCGGACGTGCGTGAGGCCGGCTATCTCCTGGCCGATCTCCTCGGGAGCGTCTCGGCACCGGGGTGGTGCAGGTGAGCGAGCGGATCGCGCCCGGCGATGGCGGGATCGTGCTGCGCGTGGTCCACAATACCGTCGAGGTTCACGCGCAGCGCCCGCCGCGCAGCCTCTGTGACCTGCGGCCCGTGCGAAGGTGTGACTTCCAGCCAGCCGGAACCGAAGCCGTGCCGATCGCCGTGATGCAGCTCGGCGAGACCGCGCTGGTCGGCCCGCAGGCGGAGCTGTCGGGCAAGACCGGGCTCGACATCAAGGCGGGCAGCCCGTTCGACCGGACCATCGTCATGACCATGGTCAACGGCGGCGCGAAGTACATGGCAGACGCGGCGAGCTACGACAAGATCACCTATGCCGCCATGAACTCCCGGTACGCAAGGCGACCCGGAGGAGCCGGCGCGGGTCTACGCCGCGCGGTTGCGGCCTCCGGGACCCGCGTGACACCAGGGGGATTTCGCGTGGCCAGGGAGCCGTGTCCGCCGGGCCGCGCCCGGCGCCGCCGGATGCGGGCCGGCGCCGCCGGATGCGGGCCGGGTTCGCGCCCCTATCATTGGACGCGTGGTGCAGCATCGCAGCACATCGAGGAACGGCAAGGTACCGGCGGGGGCAGCCGAGCGGATACTCCGGGCCGCTATGCGCGAGTTCGCCAGGCACGGGTTCGCCGGCGCGCGCGTGGAGCGGATCCTGAAACGGGCGAATGTGAGCCCGCGGTCCCTTTATTACCACTTCGGCAGCAAGCAGGGGCTCTACGACGCCGTGCGCGAGCGGTTGCGGGCACAGCACTTCCAGGACTTCGTGCACGGCGTCACCGACGAGCCGCTTGTCGACCGGCTGCTTGCCAACATCGACGT
>DATGLH010000166.1:0-18706 GCA_035294225.1 Trebonia sp. | reverse complement strand
GCGGGCATGCCCCGCTGCAGGGAATCCACCAGCCGTGGCAGGTCGTCCATGGGCAGCCGGAACGTGCCGGTGCAGGTACCCCCCTGCCAGATGCTGAACACTGCGATCCCGGTATCGGCGTACCAGCTCAGACGCATGCTCCGCGAACTGCCGCGTACGTCGAGGAAGACTTCGCCTAGCCGGGGCAGCGGTGCTGCGTCCGACGCTGACATGCTGCCCATGGTGACCCCCCGGCAAAGCGTTTGTCCAGTTCGTTCAGAGTATTGCCCGTAAGGGGCGGGTGTGACCCAGTCGCGCCTGTCGGTCATGTGCGCAGCGTGCGACGGCGTGTCACGGCCCTGCGCGGGAGCGGCCCGCCGGGAAAATTCCCGCGGCGGCCGCGGGGAAAAATGCCCCCCGCCATGCGCGACCCGTAGGCCGGGTGGCATCATAGTCGCCAGGCTTTCCTGCCCCCCTCTTACGGGGCCCGCATGCTCAGGGGCGCTGTCTGGCGGGGCAGGGGTCTGTCACGCACGGGCCAGCCTACGGCTGCCTGCCCTGCAAGCACCGCCCTCGAACGTCGCCCCCGCGCGAAAAAGCGCACGAAAACAGCGCGCACGGGAACAGCATGACGCCACGAAGCGTTGGAGCTTGCAACGGCAGTTACCGCGCAGTACTGGGCTCGCGTGCTAACGAGCCACTAGCAAGGGTAACGCAAGACTAAAGCAACTTTGTTTGAGGTGACTGATCCATGTCTCAGGTGCGCAGGCAGACGGCGATGCTTCCCCGCCCGAACTGGGGGTGGCAGGACGCTGCCGCGTGTCGTGGCGAGGATCTGATGCTCTTCTTCGGCCCCGATGGCGAGCGGCAGCCAGAGCGGGAGATCAGGGAGCGCAAGGCCAAGGCCATCTGCGCGAGCTGCCCGGTCCGGATCGAGTGCCTCAACTACGCCGTCGCCCGCCCTGAGAAGTACGGCACCTGGGGCGGTTTGAACGAGGACGAGCGCTCCGCGGAGCGCCGTCGCCGGATGCGCCGCGCCAACGCGGCCTGATCCCGCGGGCGCTATCGCGAGGCGGCGAGCAGCGTCAGCACGTCGTCATCGGTCAGCTGGCCGAATTCGGCGTACCACTCTCCCACGCTATGGAACCGGCGAGGGGTGACCAAGGTCACCACCTCGTCGGTTTCCGCTTTCATGGCGTCCGCGGCCGGCGCCGCCGCGACCGGCACCGCGAGCACGGCGCGGGCCGGGCCGGCGGCGCGCACCGCTCGCAGGGCGGCCCGCGCCGTCACCCCGGTCGCCAGCCCGTCGTCGACCACGATCACGTGCCGGCCCGCGAACGACGGCGGCGGCCGGTCGCCGCGGTACACCGCGACGCGCCGGAGGAGTTCGGCCCGTTCCCGCGCGACGACCCCGGCCAGGTCGTCCGGGCGCAGCCGCACCCGGCCGAGCATCTCGGCGTCGAAGACCGGCTCGCCGCCCTCCGCGATGGCGCCCAGGCCCAGTTCGGGCTCGTCCGGATGGCCGATCTTCCTGGTCACCAGCACCTCGAGCGGGACGCCGAGGCACCGCGCGACGACCGCCCCCACCGCGACGCCGCCTCTGGGCAGCGCAGCCACCACCGTCCGTTCGGGATCGATGGCCTCGGTTTTCCTCAGGTGCGACCCGAGGAGCAGCCCTGCGTCCGCGCGGTCCGGAAAGCGCCTCGGGCCGGACGCGCGGCTCATCGCGAACGCGCTGGCCATCTCGGCGCCGTTATACCCGGCCAGCGGGCAGAATAAAGACCATGATCTGCGTCGCGTGCCGTCAACGGCACCACCAGGACTGCCCCGGCGGCACCTGGTGCGACTGCCAGCACCTGCCGGCGCAGGACGCCGGGGACAGGGCGGCGGAGCCGCCGCTCAGCTGGGTCCGGTCCGGCTGAGACCGTAACGTTACCACCGGGAACGGCCCGGCCCGGAATAGCCGCGGCGCGCCGGAGGTTACCCCGGGCATGACCCGCCTGCGCTGGACAGACAGCTGGACAGACAAGGCCAGCGTGTGTGATCCTGCTGAGGTGAGCGTTACGGACCCGCTGCTCGTCGTGCGCCGCCACGTCGACTTCCTGCGCGTCCGCAGCGCCATGTGTCGTCCCGCACGCTGACCGCCGCCCAGGATCAGGGCGCGCCGCAGCAGCCGGGCGGCCTTTTTCGTCTTCCCTCGCCGCGACGGCTACCTGGCGGGCGCGCCTCACGCCGTGCCCCATCCAGACTCACGACGCTAGTAAGGAAGCCGCCGCATGCCTCCCGTCACTGGAGCAACTGCGACCCGTACCCCGGCTAAGGCAGGAGCCCCGCGCCGCAAGCGCGGCGAGGGCCAGTGGGCGCTCGGATACCGCGAGCCGCTCAACAAGAACGAGGAAAACAAGAGGTTCGACGACGGGCTCAACGTCCGGCAGCGGATCATCGACATCTACTCCAAGCGCGGGTTCGACTCTATCGACCCCGCTGACCTGCGCGGACGATTCCGCTGGTACGGGCTGTACACGCAGCGGCGGCCGGGGATCGACGGCGGCAAGACCGCGGCGGTAGAGCCGGAGGAACTCGACGACCGCTACTTCATGCTCCGGGTGCGCATCGACGGCGGCCAGCTCAGCAGCGAGCAGCTCCGCACGATAGCCGGCATATCCAACAAGTACGCCCGGGGCACCGCCGACGTCACCGACCGGCAGAACATCCAGCTGCACTGGGTCGAGATCGAAAACGTCCCGGCGATCTGGGAAGCCCTGGAAAGCGTCGGCCTGGACACCACCGAGGCCTGCGGTGACACCCCGCGCGTGATCCTGGGCTGCCCGCTGGCCGGGATCGACTCCGGCGAGATCATCGACGCGACGCCGGAGATCGCCGCGATCAGCGAGCGGTACATCGGCGATCCCGCCTTCTCCAACCTGCCGCGCAAGTTCAAGACCGCGATCAGCGGCTGCCCCGCGCAGTGCACGTTCCACGAGATCAACGACGTGGCGTTCGCCGCCGTCAGGCATCCGGAGACCGGCGAGCCCGGCTATGACCTGTGGGTCGGCGGCGGGCTGTCCACCAACCCGATGATCGCCAGGCGGCTCGGCGCGTTCGTGCGGCCCGGCCAGGTCGCCGAGGTGTGGGCCGGGGTGACGTCGGTGTTCCGCGACTACGGCTACCGCAGGCTGCGGCACCGGGCGCGGATCAAGTTCCTCGTCGCCGACTGGGGCCCCGAGCGGTTCCGCGAGGTCCTGGAGAAGGAGTACCTGGGGTACGCCCTCCCGGACGGGCCCGCCCCGGCCGCGCCGCCCGGCGGCATCCGGGACCACGTGGGGGCGCACCGGCAGCGGGACGGCCGGTACTACGTCGGGTTCGCCCCCAGGGTGGGGCGGCTGAACGGCGACACGCTGCACGCCATCGCGGCGCTGGCCGACGAGTTCGGCAGCGGGCGGGTGCGGACGACCACCGAGCAGAAGATGGTCATCCTGGACGTGCCGCCGGGAAACGTCGGCGCGCTCACCGCCGGGCTCGACGCCCTCGGCCTGCCGGCGAAGCCGGGCGTCTTCCGGCGGCACACGATGGCCTGCACCGGCATCGAGTTCTGCAAGCTCGCGATCGTGGAGACCAAGGGCCGGGCGATGGGCCTGATCGACGAGCTCGAGCGGCGGCTGCCGGACTTCACCGAGCCGGTGACCATCAACGTCAACGGCTGCCCGAACTCCTGCGCCCGCATCCAGACGGCCGACATCGGCCTCAAGGGGTCGCTGGTCACCGACGACGCGGGGAACCAGGTGGAGGGGTTCCAGATCCACCTCGGCGGCACCCTGCCCGGCGGCGACGCGGCCGGCGCCGGCTTCGGGCGGAAGGTGCGCGGCCTGAAGACGACCGCCGAGGACCTGCCCGGCTACGTGGAGCGTGTGCTGCGCCGTTTCGCAGCCGGCCGCAAGGAAGGCGAGACATTCTCACAGTGGGCGTTGCGCGCAGCAGACGAGGAGCTGTCATGACGAGCCCATCCGGCCGCGCGGTGCCGTTCTACTGCCCCTACTGCGGCGAGGAAGACCTGGAGCCGCGGGGCGCGGCGGACGGAGAATGGCACTGCCGCAGCTGCACGAGGAGTTTCCAGCTACGATTTGCCGGGATAGGGGCCGCGCTGTGAGCGGGGCAGGCCTTACGCTGGGATTCCCCTTCGGCCCCGGCGCTGACGACGACCAACACGTGGAGGATCCGCGGCATATGCGCAGCCTCGCCGAACAGGCAGCGGAGGAGCTGGAAGACGCCTCCGCCGAAGACATCTTGCGCTGGGCAACCGACACGTTCGGTGACCGGATCTGCGTCACCTCGTCGATGACCGACGCGGTGATCATCCATCTGGCCTCGTCGATCCGCCCCGGCATCGACGTGGTGTTCCTGGACACCGGCTATCACTTCCCCGAGACGATCGGCACCCGCGACGCGGTGGCCGCCGTGTACCCGGTGAACCTGATCAACGTCACGCCGTCCCGCACGGTCGAGGAGCAGGACGCCGAGCTCGGCCCCCGGCTGTACGGCCGCAACCCGGACCTGTGCTGCTATCTGCGCAAGGTGGAGCCGCTGGAGCGGGCCCTGGCGGGCTACGACGCGTGGATCACCGGGGTGCGCCGGGAGGAGACCGCCTCCCGGCGCGGCACCCGCGTCGTGGAGTGGGACGGCAAGCGGGGGATGGTCAAGGTCAACCCGATCGCGAGCTGGACCGGCAAGCAGGTCGACGACTACATCGCGAGCAACGGGGTCCTGGTCAACCCGCTGGTGTACGACGGGTACCCGTCGATCGGCTGCCGCACCTGCACGCTGCGGGTGGAGCCGGGCGCCGACCCGCGCAGCGGCCGGTGGGCCGGAACGGGCAAGACCGAATGCGGCATCCACGTGTGAGCCTGTCAGGCGGCACGCCCGGTAGCGGCCACGGCCGGAAAGCCCGGAGGCAGGGCGGGGTTTCCGGGGGCAGGGGCAGGGTTTGATACTGGGCGGTGGAACAGGCGGTGGAACAGCGGCGCGGGGAACAGGGGCGCGGGCAGCCCTCTATCACGGGCCGTCGCTCATTGGCGTAGCGCACGGCTCGAAGGATCCGCGGGCCGCGGCCACGATCGGCCAGCTTCTCACGGAGCTGCGATCCCGGGCAGCCGGCCGGGGCCTGGGCGGCCTTGAGATAAAAGCGGCGTTCCTCGACCACTGCGCGCCGTCGCTGCCTCAGGTGCTCGGCTCGGCGGCCGGCGCGGCCGGGTGCGTCGTCGTCCCGCTGCTGCTCACCGCCGCATACCACAGCAAGACGGATATACCGGCGCAGATCGCCTCCGCCGGTGCCGCCCGGCCCGGCATCTGCTGCGCCGATCCGCTCGGCCCGCACCCGCTGCTGCTCCGCGCCCTGGAGCGGCGGCTCGCCGAGGCCGGCGTGGGAGCGGGCGCCGCCGGCCGCGAGCAGACCAGCGTCGTGCTGGCCGCCGCCGGCTCCAGCGATCCGGAGGCGAACGCCACGGTCGCCGCGGTCGCCGCCCGATGGCAGGCGTGCGGCGGCTGGCGCCGGGTCGTACCCGCCTATGCCTCCGCGGCCGGCCCATCGCCCGCCGAGGCGGTTCGCGCGCTGCTTGCCCGGGGGGACAGCCCCGTGGTGGCCCCCTACCTGCTCGCGCCCGGATATTTCGCCGACAAGGTCCGTGACTCCGCGCTCGCGGCGGGGGCCGCCGCCGTCTCCGGCGTCCTCGGGGCCTCGCCGGAGGTCGCCGACGTCGTCCTCGACCGCTACCAGGCCGCCGTGAGCGAGCACAACGGCTCCGCCCCGGTGCCGGTCCGAGCGAAGCCTCCCGTCCCGCTGGCGGCGGGAGCCGGTTAAGCCGAACGGGCCCGTGGTGACTGCCGAACGGGACCGCGGTGACTTTTCCGTTACGAACGTGCCCCATCCGGGGAAACCGAACACGGGGCCATCGCCGGGCGCGGGGCGCGGGGCGCGTCGGGGATACCGCGGACGCGGTAGGCTCATGCGCTCAGGCGGTGACCGCGTAGGGAGGCGAATGCACATCTGGCCGGGAGCCCCGTACCCGCTCGGGGCGACGTGGGACGGGTGGGGGACGAACTTCGCCTTGTTCTCCGAGGCCGCGGACGGTGTCGAGCTGTGCCTGTTCGACGAGGCCGGGACGGAATCCCGGGTCGCGCTGACCGAGGTCGACGGCTTCGTCTGGCACGGCTACCTGCCCGCGGTCGGCCCCGGGCAGCGGTACGGCTACCGGGTGCACGGCCCCTACGATCCCCGGCGCGGCTGCCGCTGCGCCCCGAGCAAGCTGCTGCTCGACCCGTATGCCAAGGCCATCGAAGGCGACGTGACCTGGGACGAGGCGCTGTTCGACTACCAGTGGGCCGACCCGCGGCGGCGGAACACGGCCGACAGCGCCCCCTTCATGCCGAAGAACGTCGTGGTGAACCCCTTCTTCGACTGGGGGAACGACCGGCCGCCGCGCATCCCGTATCACGAGACCGTCATCTATGAGGCGCACGTCCGCGGCCTGACACTGCGCCACCCCGAGGTGCCGCTGCACCAGCGCGGCACCTACGCGGGGCTGGCGCACCCGGCGGTGATCGAGCACCTGAAGCGGATCGGCGTCACCGCGGTGGAGCTGCTGCCGGTGCACCAGTTCATCGCCGAGCAGGCGCTGACCGCCCGCGGGCTGACGAACTACTGGGGCTACAACACGATCGGGTTCCTGGCCCCGCACAACCGGTACTGTAGCGCCGGGCAGCGCGGCGAGCAGGTCGGCGAGTTCAAGACCATGGTGAAGGCGCTGCACCAGGCCGGGATCGAGGTCATCCTCGACGTGGTCTACAACCACACGGCCGAAGGGGACGGGCGGGGGCCGACGCTGTCGTTCCGCGGGATCGACAACAAGGCCTACTACCGGCTCGACAGCCGCGAGCCGTGGCGGTACATCGACTACACCGGGTGCGGCAACAGCCTCAACGTCCGTCACCCGCACTCGCTACAGCTGATCATGGACTCGCTGCGGTACTGGATCCTGGAGATGCACGTCGACGGGTTCCGCTTCGACCTGGCCTCGGCGCTGGCCCGGGAACTGCACGACGTGGACCGGCTGTCCACGTTCTTCGACCTGGTGCAGCAGGACCCCGTGGTCTCCCAGGTGAAGCTGATCGCCGAGCCGTGGGACGTCGGCGAGGGCGGCTACCAGGTCGGCAACTTCCCTCCCCTGTGGACCGAATGGAACGGCAAGTACCGGGACACGGTCCGCGACTTCTGGCGCGGCCGGCCTGCCACCCTGCCGGAATTCGCCTACCGGCTCACCGGGTCGTCCGACCTGTACGAGACGTCCGGCCGCCGGCCGGTGGCGTCGATCAACTTCGTCACCTGCCATGACGGGTTCACCCTGGCCGACCTGGTCTCCTACGACAGCAAGCACAACGAGGCCAACGGCGAGGGCAACCGGGACGGCACCGACGACAACCGGTCCTGGAACTGCGGGGTCGAGGGCCCGGCGGAGGAGCCCGCGATCAACGAGCTGCGGGCCAGGCAGCAGCGGAACTTCCTGACGACGCTGTTCCTCTCCCAGGGCACCCCGATGCTGCTCGCGGGCGATGAGTTCGGCCGTACCCAGGGCGGCAACAACAACGCCTACTGCCAGGACAACGAGATCTCCTGGGTGGACTGGACCCGCGCCACCTCCGAGCGCGACCTGCTCGCCTTCACCCGGAGGCTGGCCAGGCTGCGGCGCCGGCATCCGGTGTTCCGCCGCCGCCGGTTCTTCAAGGGCGCCCTCACCGGCCGCGGCGACCGGGGCACGGCCGACATCGCCTGGCTCACCCCGGCCGGGGACGAGATGACGGACGCGGACTGGAACGCCAGCTACGCCAAGTCCGTCGCGGTGCTCCTGAACGGGACGGCCATCACCGAGCCGGACCCGCGCGGCGAGCCGGTCAGCGACGTGAAGTTCCTGCTGCTGTTCAACGCCGGCGCGGAGCCGATCACGTTCACGCTCCCGGAGGCGAGGCTCGGCATCGGCTGGGAAGTCGTGATCGACACCACCAGCCCGCGCGGCGATCCCGTGGACGCCATCGGGGCCCTGCCGAGGACGAAGGTAGAGGTCGCCGGGCGGGCCGTCATCGTGCTGCGGTCGGGGACCTGACATGCGGCTGCTCTCCGCCTCGGGCGGCAAGCTCGGCGACACGGAGCTGGCGCGGCTGTACCGCTACCCGGCCGGGCACTGGCTGCGCGCCAACATGGTCGCCAGCGCCGACGGCGCCGCCTTCCTCGACGGCCGGTCCGGCGGGCTGTCCTCGGAGGCCGACCGGCGGCTGTTCGGCGTGCTGCGCGCCCTGGCGGACGTGATACTGGTCGGCGCGGGCACGGCGCGCGCCGAAGGGTACGGCCCGGCGAAGCGCCGCGCGTCGCTGGCGGGCCTGCGCGAGGGCCGGACGCCCACACCGCCGATCGCCCTGGTCAGCCGGACGCTCGGCCTGGACCTCACCGCGCCGCTGTTCACCGGGGCACCGCCGGACGCGCGCACGATCGTGATCACCTGCGCGTCGTCGCCTGCGGCGGCGCGCGCCGAGGTGGCGCGCGCCGCCGACGTGATCGTGGCGGGCGACCTGACGGTCGACCTCGGCGCGGCCGTCGCCGCGCTGCGCGAGCGGGGCCTCGGCCGGGTGCTCTGCGAGGGCGGCCCGCATCTGCTCGGGCAGGTGGCCGCGGCCGGGCTGCTCGACGAGCTGTGCCTGTCGGTCAGCCCGCTGCTGGGCGGCCCCGGCGCGCCCCGCATCACCGCGGGCTCCCCCTTCCCCGCGCGGCCGATGACGCTCGCCCACGTCCTGGCCGAGGACGGCTTCCTCTTCTGCCGCTACACGTCGAAAGCGCCTCATCCCCGCGCCGGAATCCCCGCGCCGGACGCATTTCCGCCGGATTAGCGGAGCGCCGGCCCGGCCCCGCCGTCCCCGGGCGGGAACCGGCCGTGCCGGGCTGGCGGGCGCCGGATTGTTAAGCCATGGCTTATCAGTTATACCTGAATATATGGAGCAAGCCGCGTCCGTTCGGGATGAACACGAGGTCGCAGCGGCCCTGGAGGGAGCCGTCGGCCTGCTGGTACGGAAGATGCGCCAGGCGCACCTCCCGGGGGAGCTCACGCTCGCCGAAGCCTCGGCGCTGAAGCGCCTGGAGCGGGGCGGCCCGGCCACGTCGAGCGAGCTGGCCAAGCAGGACCGGATCAGCCCGCAGTCGATGGGCGCCACGCTCGCGGTGCTCGAGCAGCGCGGCCTGATCGAGCGGCGCCGCGACCCCGGGGACGGCAGGCGGATCGTGCTCTCGATCAGCGACGAGGGGCGCCGCGTGGTCAACGACCGCCGCGGCGCGCGGACCGGGCAGATCGCGGCGGCGCTGCGCGCCGGGTTCACCGCTGACGAACGTGACCGGCTGCTGGCGGTCGTTCCGCTCCTGGAGCGGCTCGCGGAGAAGCTCTGATGGCGGGGGCACGGGCGGCGGTCAGGCCGGACCGGTACGCGTGGATCGCCCTCGCCAACACGACCGCGGCCATTTTCATGGCCTCGCTTGACGGCTCCATCGTGATCATCGCGCTGCCGGCCATCTTCCGCGGGATCGGCCTGGACCCGCTGTCGCCGGGCAACATCAGCTACCTGCTGTGGATGATCATGGGGTACCGCCTCGTGCAGGCCGTGCTGGTGCTCAACCTCGGCCGCCTGGGCGACATGTTCGGCCGGGTGCGGATGTACAACCAGGGCTTCGTGGTGTTCACCGCCGCGTCGGTCCTGCTGTCGTTCGACCCGTTCGACGGCACGGGCGGGGCGCTGTGGCTCATCGGGTGGCGCTTCTTGCAGGCCGTCGGCGGGTCGATGCTGATGGCCAACTCGGCGGCGATCCTGACCGACGCGTTCCCGCCGGAGCGGCGCGGCTTCGCGCTCGGCACCAACCAGATCGCCGCGCTCGCGGGGATGTTCATCGGCCTGGTCGCGGGCGGCCTGCTGAGCGCGTGGGACTGGCGGGCGGTGTTCTGGGTCAACCTCCCCGTCGGCGTCTTCGGCACGCTGTGGGCCTACCTGCGGCTGCGCGAGGTCGGCGAGCGCCACCGCGGCAAGATCGACTGGTGGGGCAACATCACGTTCGCCATCGGGCTCGGCACGCTGCTGGTCGGCGTCACCTACGGCATCCAGCCGTACGGCCATCACCCGATGGGCTGGACGAACCCCGCGGTGCTCGGCGAGCTGGCCGGCGGCGTGGCGCTGCTCATCGTGTTCGTGGTCATCGAGACACGGGTCGCCGAGCCGATGTTCCGGCTCGGCCTGCTGCGGATCAGGGCCTTCGCGGCGGGCAACGCGGCGGGCCTGCTGGTGTCCATCGCCCGCGGCGGCATCCAGTTCATGCTGATCATCTGGCTGCAGGGCATCTGGCTGCCGCTGCACGGCTACGACTACAGCCAGACCCCGCTGTGGGCGGGCATCTTCCTGCTCCCGATGACCGCGGGGTTCCTGGTGTCCGGCCCGACATCGGGGATGCTGTCGGACAAGTTCGGCTCCCGGGGGATCGCCACCGCGGGGATGGCCGTGTTCGCGGCCAGCTTCATCGCCTTGATGCTGCTCCCGGTGAACTTCCCGTACTGGATGTTCGCGCTGCTGGTGGCCCTGAACGGGATCGGCAGCGGGATGTTCGCCTCGCCCAACTCCTCCTCGATCATGGGCAGCGTCCCGGCCAGGGACCGCGGCGCGGCCTCGGGGATGCGCTCGACGTTCCAGAACTCCGGGACCGCGGTGTCCATCGGCGTGGTCTTCACGCTGATGATCGCCGGCCTGTCCAGCAGCCTGCCGTCGACGATGAGCGGCGGCCTGGTGCGGCTCGGCGTGCCGTCGGGCGTGGCCCATCGGGTCGCGGCCCTGCCGCCGGTCTCCTCGCTGTTCGCCTCGGTCCTCGGCGTGAACCCGGTCCAGCACCTGCTTGCCCCGACCGGAGTGCTCGCCAGCCTGCCGGCGGCGAGCCGGCAGGCGCTCACCGGCCGGCAGTTCTTCCCCAGCCTGCTGTCCGGACCGTTCCACGGCGGCCTGATCGTGGTGTTCGGCGTCTCCGCGGGCCTGTCCGTGCTCGCCGGCCTGGCCTCGCTGCTGCGCGGCGGCCGGCAGGCCGGCGACCTGCCCGCCGCGTCGCGCGGGCCAGAGCACGCCGGCAGGCGGGCGGCCTAGGGCGGCCGCCTGGCGAGTAGCCGAGATAAACGCGTCCCATCCCGCCGGCACCCAGCCGCGCGTGCAACCGGTACACGCCGGCCTGCCGCGGGTCGTCCGCCGCCAGAGGATCCATACCGGGTCACCCTACCGAGTGACTTCGCCACCGGCCCTGCTCTCCACCGCACTCCGGGGAGTCAGGAGCAGGCGCGCAGGAACGTCTTCGCGCCCGGGCGTGCCCGGAACACCACCCGGTGGCCGGCGCTGTCGGTGAACACCGCCTCCGCCGGCGAGACCAGCGTCATGGTGCCCGGCTGATACGGGTTCCCCCAGCCCGCCGGCGGGTTGCCCGCCCCGTCGCTGAGCGGGCGGACCGCCACGAAAAACCGGTTCCCGACGCGCGCCTCCGTGATGCCGCAGTGCGTGTAGAGGTCGTAGGGCACCGACTTCGCCGCGGACGGCCGGGTCTGCGCCGGGTAGTTCGTGGAGGCGGGGCCGCCGAACATGAACGCCGCCGCCGCCCCGGCCGCGGCGCCGGCCGCCGCCGCGGCCGCCCTGTACCGCAATCTGTGCACGATGCTCTCCCCTGTCGCTGCGCGGGTGCCGATCCCGTCGCGCTTACACCGCTTCGACGCGGCCGCGACGGCAGGCGGTTCCGCGCGGCGGGCGGGCGGACGGCGGCCCGGCCGCTAGGGTGGGACGCATGGCCGCGTTGCACAGGCAGGTCGAAAGGCACGAGTCCGGTGCCGAACTCGACGTCAATCCCCTCTACTTCCGCGAGATGAGCTGCGAGATCCCCCGCTACCGGCTGCCGGAGCACGGCACGGCGCCGCGCACCGCGCTGCAGGTCGTCCGGGACGAGCTCATCCTCGACGGCAACGCCAGGCTGAACCTGGCGACGTTCGTCACCACCTGGATGGAGCCGGAGGCCGAGCTGCTGATGGCCGAGTGCTCCCCCAAGAACATGATCGACAAGGACGAGTACCCGCAGACCGCCGAGCTGGAGAAGCGGTGCGTGAACATCCTGGGCAGCTTGTGGAACGCGCCGGGCCGCGGCGACGCGGTCGGCTGCTCGACCACCGGCTCGAGCGAGGCGTGCATGCTCGGCGGGATGGCGCTGCTGTGGCGGTGGCGCGCCCGGCGGCGTCCGGCCGGGCTGCCGGACGGCCGGCCGAACCTGGTGATGGGCTCGAACGTCCAGGTGTGCTGGGAGAAGTTCTGCCGTTACTGGGAGGTCGAGCCGCGGTACGTGCCGATGGTGCCGGGACGGCTGCACCTGGGCGCGGCGGAGGCGGCGGCGCTCTGCGACGAGAACACGATCGGGGTCGTGGCGATCATGGGGTCCACGATGGACGGCAGCTACGAGCCGGTCGCCGAGATCAGCGCCGCCCTGGACGCGCTCCAGGCGTCCTCCGGGATCGACGTGCCGATCCACGTGGACGCGGCGTCCGGCGGGTTCGTCGCGCCGTTCCTGCACCCCGATATCGAATGGGACTTCCGGGTGCCGCGGGTGTCGTCGATCAACGCCTCCGGGCACAAGTACGGGCTGGTCTACCCCGGCGTCGGGTGGGTCGTCTGGCGGGACGGGGCGCACCTGCCCGAAGACCTCGTCTTCAAGGTCAACTACCTGGGCGGCCAGATGCCGACGTTCGCGCTGAACTTCTCCCGGCCCGGCGCGCAGGTCGCCGCGCAGTACTACAACTTCATCCGGCTCGGGTACTCCGGCTACCGGCGCGTGCAGCAGACCTGCCAGGACATCGCGCGCCACCTGTCGGCGGAGATCGCCAGGATCGGGCCGTTCGAGCTGCTGACCGACGGCAGCGACCTGCCGGTGTTCGCGTTCAAGCTGCACGACTCGGTGACCGGGTACTCGGTCTTCGACGTGTCGGACCGGCTGCGGATGCGCGGCTGGCAGGTGCCCGCCTACACGTTCCCCGCCGACCTGACGGACATGGCGGTGATGCGCATCGTGGTCCGCAACGGGTTCAGCATGGACCTGGCGAGCCTGCTCCTGGATGACCTGCGGCTGCACGTGCGGGCGCTGGAGCGCAACCCGCAGCGGCAGCCGCCGCCGGAGATCCAGGCCAGGCGCGAGGCGTTCAGGCACTGACCGCCCGGCGTCTGCCCCGCGGTGCCGGGCGGGGACCGCGGGCCGGGCGTCAGCGGGTCATCACCAGGCCCAGCAGGTGCTCGCGGTAGCGCGCGAACGCCTCCTCGCCCTTGGTCGCGATCTGGTCCCGCGGCCGGGGCAGGGTGATGTCCACGATCTCGCTGACCACGCCGGGCGACCGGGACAGCACCACGATCCGGTCCGCGAGGTAGACCGCCTCGTCGATGTCGTGCGTGACGAAGACGACCGTCACCCCGAAGGACTCGCGCACCCGCAGGATGAGGTCCTCCAGCTCGAACCGGGTCTGCGCGTCCACCGAGGCGAACGGCTCGTCCATCAGCAGCAGGTCGGGCCGGTAGGCGAGGGCCCGCGCGATCGCCACCCGCTGCTGCATGCCGCCGGACAGCTGCCAGGGGTACTGCCTGCCCGCGTCGGCGAGGCCCACGGAGGCGAGCACCTCGGCTACCCGCGCGGCACGCGCCGCGCGGCCCATCCCCCGGACGCGGAGCGGCAGGTCCACGTTGCGGGCCACGGTCAGCCACGGGAACAGCGACCGCCCGTAGTCCTGGAACACCACGCCGATCCCCTCCGGGACCGACCGCAGCGGCGCGCCCTCGAACAGCGCCTCGCCGGAGGTGGGCGGCATCAGCCCCGCCAGGCAGCGCAGCAGCGTGGTCTTGCCCGCGCCGCTCGGCCCGACCACGCACAAGAACTCGCCGCGCGAGACGTCGAACGTGATGTCCGCGAGCGCCACCCGCCGCCCGGCCGCCCCCGCGTACTCCTTGCGGACGTTCCGCAGCGAGACCACCGGCGTCGCCGTCTGTTCCCTCGTCCCAGCGCTCATCGCGCTCCCTCCACGGCCCGCGCGCCGTAATGCCAGTGCAGGACACGGTTCTCGACCGCCACGAAGAGCAGGTTCGCCACGGTCCCGATGACCGCCAGCACGATGATCCCGGACCACATGCCCAGGTAGTCGAAGGACTCCTGGGCGGTCACGATGAAATAGCCGATGCCGTCGGTGGAGGCGACCCACTCGCTGACCACCATGAGGATGATCGCGACCTGGAGGCTGTTGCGCAGCCCGGCGACGATCTGCGGCAACGCGGCCGGCAGCACCACCTCGAACACGTGCCGGGTCCGGGACAGCCCGAGCGCACGCGAGGTGTCCAGCTTGACCGAGTCGACGCCGCGCATCCCGTCCAGGGTGTTCAGCAGCGTCGGCCACACGGCGGCGAACGCGATGATGACCACCTTCATCGTGAAGCCGATGCCGAACAGCGACATGGCCGCCGGCACCAGCACCGGCGACGGCAGCACGTACAGGAAGTACAGGTACGGCGAGGTCGCCTCGCGCGCGTACCGCAGCGACCACAGCAGCGCCCCGAACCCGACGCCGGCCAGCGCCGCGATCACGTACCCGGCCAGCAGGTGCTCCAGGCTCGAGCTCAGCTCGGCGCGCGCGGGCCCGGTCACCCACTGCGTCCACAGCGTGCGCAGGATCGACGACAGCGGCGGGAAATACAGCGACTTCGACCCGGCCGACCACACCCACCAGGCGGCGAAAAGGGCGGCGAAGAGCCAGACCCGGGTGAGGGCCCGCCCCGCCAGCCGGAGATAACGAGGCAAGGGCAGTCACCCGCGTCCGTTCGGGAGGAAGGTCGGCGGCCGCCGCGCGGTGCGTGTCATGCCAGTGCAGCAGGTACCGCTCCGCGACGGAGAACGCCCCCGCGAGCAGCACGCCGAGCGCTCCGGCGACGACGATGTACGCGTACATGATGGGGTAGGCGGCCGGCCCGGCGTTCTCGGCGAGCAGGATGCGCTCGCCGACGCCGCTGCCGCCGCCGATCAGCTCGGCGATGATGTCCACGATCAGCGCCACGGCGACCGCCACCCGCAGCCCGGTCGCGATGAACGGCCCCGCGCTCGGCATGATCACCAGGGCGAACTTCCGGGCGCCGCGAAGGCGCAGCACCGTCGCGGTGTCCCGCACCACCGGGTCCAGCGACCGGACGCCGTAGCAGACCTGGATCACCAGCGGCCAGAACACCGCGAACGCGACCAGCGCGAACTTCATCGTCAGCGTCGCGCCCCACAGCACCAGGGCGACCGGCAGGATCGCGATGACCGGGATCGCCTTGAAGAACTCGATCACGCCGATCACGCTGCGGTAGGCGAAGCCGCTCGCGCCGATCAGCGTCCCGAGGGCGAGCGCCGCGGCGGCGCCGATCACCAGCCCGATCGCCCACCCTTCGAGGGTCTGGCCGATAGCCGTCCACAGCGTGGCCGACGACGCCTGGCGGCCGAGCGCGCTGGCCGTCGCGGTCATCGACGGGAACTCATCGGCCCGGATCAGCCCGGCCGCGCTCAGCCCCTGCCACAGCCCGAGCGCGGCGGCGAGCACCGCGATGCGGAGCCCGTAGCGGATCAGGTAGCGCCGCACCTACGGGTTCCAGACCATGCTCGACGCGGGCGGTTCGGAGCTGATGATCCCGAACTGCTTCATGTAGCTCTCGATCTGCCCGATCGACGCCACGTTGAACGAGGTGTCGAAGTTGGTGGCCAGGATCTGCTTCTCCGCGACCGCCATCGGCAGGTTGAGGTGCGAGGCCAGCGTCCGCTTCACCACCGCCTGGTGGGTCTTGGAGTAGGCGACCGACTCGTCCATCGCCGCGCGGAAGTCCGCGACGACCTTCGGGTGCGCGCTGATGTATGAGCTCATCGCGTCCAGGCAGGTGAGGGTGCCGTTCGGGAACAGGACCTGGTTCGGGTGGGTCAGCACGGTCGCGCCCTCGCTGAGGGCGGTCTGCGTGAACGGCGCGACGATCACCGCGGCCTGCACCCGGCCCTGGGCGAGCGCGGCGGGCATCTGCGGGAACGGGATCGCGATCTGGTGGATGCTGTGCGGGTCGATGCCGGCCTGCTTGGCCAGGACCATGACGGACAGCGAGTTCAGCGAGCTGAGCTGCACCTCGGCGACGTTCTTGCCGGCCAGGTCCTTGATGCTCGTGACACCCGAGCCCTTGGCGGCGACGAGCACCGTGCTGTCGTCCGCGGGGTTGGTCGGCTCGTTGCCGTCCACGGTGGACACGCACTTGACGCCGACGCCCTTGGAGTTGAGGTTGATCAGCACCGGGGTGGTGATGAACCCGAACTGCTCGGTGCCGCTGGCCATCGACGCCTCCACGGCGACCGGGCTGGCCTGCGCGACGAAGGTCACGTTCAGCCCGTGCTTGCGGAAGATGCCGCTGTCCTGGGCGTAGAACAGCGACGCGTCGTCGGAGTAGGGCACGTAGCCGAGCGTCACGTTCGTGACGCCCGCGGCCGAGCCCGCGGCCGGGCTCGCGCTCGTGCTGGCGCTGGCGCTGGCGCCGGTGCCCGCGCTGGTTGAACTCGATGACCCGCTGCTGCACGCCGCGGCCGTCAGCGCGAGGACAGCCGCGCCGAGCACGCTTATTCTCCGCCACCGGATGACTTGTCCCATGGGTCGCTCCGCTGCACTTGAGGTCTGTGCCTTTTACTGTGAATCAGCCGTCCGGGCCGCGGAATGCGGGCGGCCCGCAATTCTGCATTACGGAACAGATCGCGATCGCCTAGCCGAACGGACCGTGGCGCTGCCCAGTTTTCCAGGTCGCGTCTTGGGTGGCCGGCCCAATGGCTGGCCGGTGCTGTTGACTCCCCGGGCGCGCCGCGACACGGTGACAGAAGGGCACACGACGGCTCACGGGCTCAAGGAGGTATGCCGTGCTGTCGAGGGAGGACAACGAGATCCTGACCCGGGTCGGCCCCGGGACGATGATGGGCGACCTGCTGCGACGCTACTGGATCCCGGCGTGCCTGAGCTCGGAGATCGCCGAACCGGACGGGCCGCCCGCGCGCGTCCGGCTGCTCGGCGAGGACCTGGTGGCGTTCCGGGACACCTCCGGCCGGATCGGCCTCATCGAGGAGCACTGCCCGCACCGGGGCGCCTCGCTGTTCTACGGCCGCAACGAGGAGTGCGGCCTGCGCTGCACCTACCACGGCTGGAAGTTCGACGTCACCGGTCAGTGCACCGACCAGCGCAGCGAGCGGAACCCGTTCTCGCACCGGATCAAGATCACCTCATACCCGGTGCACGAGTCCGGCGGCATCGTCTGGACCTACATGGGCCCCGCCGAGACGATGACCCCGTTCCGCGACTTCGGCACCGAGTCGCTCCCGGCGTCGCTGACTGCCGCCAACAAGGAGGTCGTCTACTGCAACTGGGTCCAGTCGATGGACGGCGACCTCGACACCGCGCACATCTCCAACCTGCACCAGTTCGACGCGATCGACGACGTTCCCGACGACGGGACGGACAGGCCGGGCTACCCCTCGGGGTACATGTCGATGAAGTTCTGGCGGCACGACCCGGCCGCGCTGATCGAGGTGGACGACACCTGGCACGGGTTCCGCTACGCGGGCATCCGGGTCACGCCGAACGGCCACCGGCACGCCCGGATCACCGCCTACATCTTCCCGGCGAGCACGATCATCGCGCAGATCCCGTTCTCCACGCGGCAGATCTTCGTGGTGCCGGCCGACGACGAGCTGACGTACCGGTACAACTTCACTACCCAGCCGCCGCAGAACCCGCGGGGTTACGGCGGCCCGGTGTTCTTCACCTACGAGAAGTACCCGTTCTCGATGATGCCGCCGAACGGGGTCGTGCCCCGCGCCTACACCCGCGAGAACGACTACCAGATCGACCGGGTCGCCCAGAAGGGGACGTCCTACAGCGGGATCCGCGACTTCCGCAGCCAGGACGCGATGGCGACCGAGACCGCCGGCCCGATCTACGACCGGACGAAGGAGCACCTGGGCAGCACGGACACGGCGCTGATCCGGATGCACCGGATGCTGCTGCGGGCCGCCAAGGGCCTGGCGCGCGGCGAGCAGCCGCCGGCGCTCGGCGGCACGGGCGACTTCCGTTCCATCCGCGGCGCGGAGAAGGTCCTGGCCGACGGCGAGGACTGGCGGACGCTCGGAACCGACGACGACCCCGTGGTACGGGAAGCGCTGGCCATGCGCCAGGGGTAGCGGGAACCCCGGCCCGCGGGGGCCCGGCGGTGCCGCGCGGCGGGTCCTGGCGCGCCGAACGCCCCGGGCAGCCGGGCTGCCCGGGGCGTTCGGCGTTTCAGGCAGGGGGCCTACACGCCGCTGCGGAGGCGCTGAAGCGCCTCCGCGAGGATGGCCTCGCCGTCGGCGTCGCTGCGCCGCTCCTTCACGTAGGCCAGGTGCGTCTTGTACGGCTCGACGCGCGGCGGGGCCGGCGGGTTCGCCTTGTCCTGCCCGGCCGGGAAACCGCACCGGGGGCACTCCCACTGCTCGGGGATGGCAGCGTCGGTCGCGAAGCTCGGCCTGGTCTCATGCCCGTTCGAGCACCAGAACGACACCCATACCCGAGGCGCGGCCTCG